>JAHWJJ010000002.1 GCA_019348475.1 Gemmatimonadota bacterium
GGGTTTTTGGGGGAGGTGCGAGCCTGAGCGAGCGGAGGGGGCGCGGCGCGGAGCCACGCGTTCGCGCGCAGTCCCCGAGCCGCGTCGGACCGCTCCACTCAGCCAGCCGCCGTTGCGCCGACGCTGTGGGAGCTTTCCAACCTCCCGCAGGGGTTATTGGGGGAGGTGCGAGCCCAGGCGAGCGGAGGGGGCGCCGCACGGAGCCCGGGAAACCGGTGAAAGTGTGCTCGCGCCTCGGGGCGGGTCCATTCGGGGATGCCGATGACGCGCCGGCTGCGCGTGCTGCACGTGGGCAAGTTCTATCCGCCGCACCGCGGAGGGATGGAGAGCCACGTCCAGACGCTGGCCCGCGAGCTGAGCGCCGAGGTGGACGTAGAGGTGCTCGTCTCGAATGACGGGCGGCAAACGGTTCGCGAAACGCTCGACGGCATGCCGGTCACCCGCATCGGCACCCTCGCGTCGTTCGCCTCCGCCTCCGTCAACCCGGGAATGGCGCGCGCCATCCGCCAGGCCGCCGCGGACGTGGTGCACTTCCATCACCCCAATCCCACCGGCGTGCTGTCGTACCTGGCCAGCGGCCGCCGGGGACCGCTCGTGGTCACCTACCACAGCGACATCATCCGCCAGCGCGTGCTGGGGGCCGCGTTCGCGCCGGTGCTGCACCGCTTTCTGCGTGGGGCGCACGCCATCCTGGCCTCCTCGCCGGACTACGCCGCCAGCTCGCCCGTGCTGCGCCGGCACGCCGAGCGGGTGCGCGTCATCCCCTTCGGCATCGACGCGGCCTCGTTCGAAAGGGCGGACGCGGAGGAGGTGGCGGAGATCCGCGCGCGGTACGGCCCCAGACTGGTGGTGGCGGCGGGTAGGCTGGTGTATTACAAGGGGTTTGACTACCTTGTCCGTGCGATGGGAGCAGTGGACGGCCGCCTGGTGATCCTGGGCGACGGGCCCCTGCGCCGCGCGCTGCAGGCGCTGGCGGAGGAGCTGGGCGTGGGGCAGCGCGTCACCCTGGCCGGGGCGGTGCCGGAGCTGGCCCCCTGGTACCACGCCGCCGACGTGTTCGCGCTCCCCGCCGTGGCCCGCAGCGAGGCGTTCGGGCTGGTGCAGCTGGAGGCCATGGCCGCCGGCACGCCGGTGGTGAACACGCGGCTGGACAGCGGCGTCCCCTTCGTCAGCCGCGACGGGGAGACCGGAATCACCGTGCCCCCCGCGGACGCGGACGCCCTGGCGGCCGCGCTCCGCCGCCTGCTTAACGACGCGGCCCTGCGGCGGCGCCTGGGCGATGCGGCGCGCGAGCGGGTGCGCCGCGAGTTCAGCCTGGAGGGCATGGTGGCGGATACGCTGGCCGTCTACCGCGAAGCCGCGACCCCCGTGATGGACGTTTCCCGAAACCCGAGCCGATGACCCCGAGCGACGGCCCCGAGGCATCCGGTCCCCCCACCCATCCCGAACGCGAAAGCAGCCCCGAGTTCTGGGCCGGCCGCCGCGTGCTCGTCACCGGCGGCGGCGGCTTTCTGGGCTCGCACCTGGTGGAGCGGCTGCAGTCGCTGGGCGCGGAGCCGTTCGTCCCCCGGCGGGTGGACTTCGACCTCACCCGGCAGGCGGACGTGGAGCGGCTGTACGCGGAGTCGCGCCCGGAGGTGGTGATGCACCTGGCCGCCGAGGTGGGCGGCATCGGCGCCAACCGCGCCAGCCCGGGCCGCTTCTTCTACGCCAACGCCATGATGGGCGTGATGATGATCGAAGAGGCGCGCCGGGCGGGGGTGGGGAAGTTCGTGCAGGTGGGGACGGTGTGCGCGTATCCCAAGTACACCCGCGTCCCCTTTCGCGAGGAAGACCTGTGGACCGGGTACCCGGAAGAAACCAACGCGCCGTACGGGATCGCAAAGAAGGCGCTGCTGGTGCAGCTGCAGGCGTACCGGCAGCAGTACGGGATGAACGGCATCTACCTGCTCCCCACCAACCTGTACGGCCCGCGCGACAACTTTGACCCGGCCACCAGCCACGTGATCCCCGCGCTCGTCCGGCGCATGGTGGAGGCGCGGCGGGACGGGGTGGCGGAGCTGCCCGTGTGGGGGACGGGGAACGCGTCGCGCGAGTTCCTGTACGTGGACGACGCCGCCCGGGCCCTGCTGCTGGCCGCCGAGCACTACGACGGCGCCGAGCCGGTCAACGTGGGAATCGGCAACGAGATCCGCATCGGCGACCTGGCGGGGCTCATCGCGCAGCTGGTGGGGTACGAGGGCCGGCTGGCGTTCGATCCCACGCAGCCCGACGGGCAGCCGCGCCGGTCGCTCGACACCCGCCGCGCCCGCGAGCTGTTCGGCTTCCGGGCGCGCGTGGGGATGCGCGAGGGGCTGCGCCGCACCGTAGACTGGTACGTGGGCAGCCACCCCGGATGAACGGGCGCGCACCCGCGCGCCCACCCCTCTCTCCATCGCAGTGCCCTTGTCCGAGATCGTCCCCCGTCCACGCGACCCGCATCCCGACGCGGCCCCCCGCACGCCGCCCCTGCCGCTGCTGCGCTCGCGCGCCGCCGACCCGGGCGTCGCGCAGCCGCCGGGCGAGGGGGTTCCCCTGCGCGAGTACCTGGCGGCGCTGCGGCGCCACCTGTGGCTGGTGCTGGCCGCCGTCCTGGTGTCCACCGGCATCGCCGCGTACCGCATGAGCCGCGAGCCGCCCCGCTACGCCGCCGCCAGCGCCGTGCAGCTGGTGAACCCGCGACAGGCGCTGGCGGGGGAGATCGGCACGGGGCGGACGGACCAGCTCCCCGGCTGGTACACCGACCCCATCCTTTCGCAGATCCAGGTGCTGCGCAGCCGCGCCGTCGCGCAGCGGGTGGTGGACTCGCTGGGGCTGCGGCTCATGCCCGCGCCGGGATTTCCGTACGGGGACCTGGATTCCGTACGCGTCACCCCCGCCGCGCGCACCGGCGACACGGTGCACCTGACCTTTGCGCCGGGAATGGTGCGCGGAAGGCTGGGCACCGTCCGCGCCGAGGCGCCGTACGGCGCGCCGCTGGACCTGGGCGCGGCGTCGCTCACCTTTGCGCGCCGGCCGGAGGTGGCGTCCGCCCGCATGCACGTGGTGGACGAGCAGGGCGCCGTGATGTGGGTGATCGGGTCGATGAACCCGGCGCAGCGCCCCATGACCAACGTGCTCGACATCCAGTTCATCGCCAACGACCCGCACCTGGCGCAGCGCGCGGCCAACGCCGCCGCCGCCGCGTTCCAGGGCGTGTCCATGCGTTCGGCGCAGACCGAGTCGCGGCGGCGGCGGATGTTCGTCGAGGAGCAGCTGCGCACGACGGATTCGCTGCTCCTGGCCGCGCTGCACCAGCTGAGCGCCTTCCGCAAGGGCGTGCGCTCCTTCAGCCCGCGTGAGAGCTTTCGCACCACCGAAGAGGGGCTCACCCAGTTCCGCCTGCAGCGGCAGGCGCTGCTGACGGAAAAGAGCATCTACGACCAGATGGGGCGGGTGCTCTCCACCGACCCCGGCCGCGAGGGGAGCGAGCAGATCGCGGCCCTGGCCGCCTCGCCCGAGGTGGCCAGCAACAGCGGCATCCTGGCGCTGTACAACCAGCTCATCCGCTACCAGACCGCCCGCGACAGCGCCACCACGGGGCGCTGGTCGCGCGCGGCGTCCAACCCCGACGTGCAGCAGCTGGACTCGCTGATCTCCACCTACCGCGGCCGCCTGGTGCGCGCCGTCCAGGCGCGCAGCGACGCGCTGTCGGCGCAGATCGGGGTGCTGGACCAGGTGATGGCCAGCGACGCGGCCTCCATCAGCGGCCTTCCCGACGCCGAGGCGGAGGAGATGCGCCTGTCGCGCGAGGTGGAGACGCTGCAGAAGATGGTGGACGACATGCGGCGCGAGCAGCAGGAGGCGCGCATCGACGAGGCGGTGGAGGCGGGGCAGGTGGAGATCGTGGACTGGGCCCTGGTCCCCGGCGGCCCGGTGGGGACGGGACGGAGGCGGCGCCTGCTGTTCGCCCTGCTGGTGGGGCTGATGATCGGCGGCGGGGGCGCGCTGGTGCTGGACCGGCTGAACACGGCCATCGTGCGGCGCGAAGACGCCGAGGCCATGCTGCACGTCCCCGTGATCGCCGTCATCCCCCGCCTCGGCGAGCCGCTCCGGGCCACCCGCCGCCTGGACGTGCGCCGGCTGCTGCCGCGCCGCGACCGGGCGCCGGAGCAGGGGCTGGTGACGGTGAGCGAGATGCAGTCGGCGGGGTCGCAGGCGTATCGCAAGCTGCGCACGCACCTGATCTTTTCGCAGGGGGGGCAGCCCCCGCGCACCCTGATGGTGACCAGCGCCTCGGCGTCGGAGGGGAAGACCACGGTCTGCGCCAACCTGGCCACCACCTTCGCGCAGCAGGGGCTGCGGGTGGTGCTCATCGACGGCGACATGCGGCGCCCGCGGCTGCACGGCCTGTTCGGGCAGGCGCGCTCGCCCGGGCTGAGCGAGCTGCTGGAAGGCGAGGCGCCGGTGGCGGAGGTGGTGCGCGAGACCTCGGTGCCGGGGCTGCATCTGGTGGCGGCGGGGCGGATGGTGCCCAACGTCTCGGAACTGCTGGGCGGCGCCTCCATGGGCCGCCTGATCCGGCAGCTGAACGCGGAGTACGACCTGGTGGTGGTCGACACCCCGCCGGTGCTGGCCGCCGCCGACGCCGAGATTTTGGGCGCCCAGGCCGACGCGGTGCTGGTGGTGGTGCGCGCGGGCAAGACCGAGCGCCAGAGCGCCCACTACGCCATGCAGCAGCTGCGCGCCGTGGGTGCGCAGATCGTGGGCGCCGTGCTCAACGACCCGGACCAGAAGATCGCGGGGTACGGGAAATACGCGTACTACTACGACTACTATACGGAGACGACGGGGTGATGCCGATCCGCTGACGCTCCCGAGTTCGCATCGGGACGAGCAACGAAAAAGATGAGGATGCGGTCAGAGTACCTCCGCGTCCTCATTTTTTTGATTCGCGCCATTCACCAGGGACGTTCCTGCGGTGCCAGTACCCGCGCACCATCTCCATCTCACCGGGGAAAGGTGGCCCGGATGCCGGCCATGACATCATCGAAGTCCAGCATCTCTTCCTCGCCACGCTGATACGCCTTCCAGCGGCGGTGCGCCTCTTCCGCCCATGCCGCCTCCACGTCCGCTTCCCGGCGCGCGCGCAATTCGGCGATCAGTTCGTCGGCCTCGCCGCCCGACTCCATCGCGCGGCGATGTGCCTCCTCTTCGACCACCCCTTCATCCACGCTGTCCAGCAGCGTGTCGCAAGGTGCTGGCGGACGACGAAGGGCAGGCTCAACAGTTCCGACTCGAGCTTCTGAAGGTCCATCTGCCCGGATGTGGCGTTCAGCTTGCGCGCGGGGCTGCTCATGTGCTCCTCACGGGTGCGGGTTGCTTTGGGAAGCTAATCACCTTCGCCGTACTCGCCCAGCGCCGGGAAAAAACCGTCAGCGCGTCGGGCCGGAACGGTGCGGTCCGTTCCGGCAGGACGTGGACCGCCATCGTGCGAAACGATCCGGCGCGTGCACGTGCGTTGAAGCAAGCTGCACGGGAGGATATATTCCCCGTCTGCATTCTGAACGGACGATTTCGACGCGCAAAAGCCCAGAATCCGGAGGAAGCCCGATGGCGGGGCATAGCAAGTGGAAGCAGATCAAGCACAAGAAGGCGCTGACGGATTCCCGGCGCGCCGCGACCTGGACCAAGAAGATCCGTGAGATCACCGTCGCGGCCAGGGAAGGGGGCGGCGACCCCGCGGGGAACCCGCGGCTGCGCCTGGCCATCGACAGCGCCAGGGCCGTCAACATGCCCAACGAGAACATCGACCGCGCCATCAAGAAGGGCACGGGCGAGCTGGAGGGCGTGAACTACGAGGAGATCACGTACGAGGCGTACGGCCCGGCCGGCGTGGCCATCATGATCCAATCGCTGACGGACAACGGAAACCGCACGGTGGCCGACATCCGCCGCTGGCTGTCGCGCAACGGCGGCAACCTGGGCACCACGGGCTCCGTGGCGTGGATGTTCGACCGGCGCGGGCAGATCACCATCGACGGCGACCGCTACGACGAGGAGACGGTGATGGAGGCGGCGCTGGAGGCGGGCGCGCTGGACGTGGAGAGCGGAGAGGGCACCCACACCGTCTACACCGAAGTCCCCGACTTTCACGCGGTGCAGGACGCGCTGCGGGCCGCCGGGATCGAGTGGGAAGACGCCGAGCTGGCGATGATCCCCAAGACCGAAGTGCGCGTGGAGGGCCCCGACGCCGAGCAGCTGGTCAAGCTGCTGGAGCTGCTGGAGGAGCTGGACGACGTGCAGCAGGTGTACACCAACGCCGACGTGGACACCGACAGCCTGGCCGAGGTCTGAGCTTGCCCTCCGGCGCCGCGGGCCCCTCCGCCCCGGCCGGCCCCGCGGTCGGCGGCCCCGCCGGTGGCGTGGTGCTGGGGGTGGACCCCGGAACCGCCGTCACCGGCTACGGCGTCGTACGCCGCGCGGCGGACGGCGCCCTGTCGCTGCTGGAGTGCGGCGTCATCCGCACCGACGCGCGCGCGCCCCTTCCCGAACGCCTGCGCGACATCCACCTGGGCATCGTGGAGGTGATCGCGCGCGCGCGGCCCTCCACCATGGCGGTGGAAGGGGTGTTCTACGCCAAGAACGCCCGCACCAGCGTGGTGCTGGGCCACGCGCGCGGCGCCGTCCTCCTGGCGGCGGCGCTCCACGGCCTGCAGGTGGCCGAGTACCCGCCGGCGGAGGTGAAGTCCGCCGTGGTGGGCGCCGGGCGGGCCACCAAGGACCAGGTGGGGCTGATGGTGCAGCGCCTGCTCAGGCTGCGCGAAGTGCCCCGGCCCCACGACGCCGCGGACGGGGTGGCCATCGCCCTTACGCACTGCTTTCGCGGCTTTGGCCCCGCCGCCCCGTCTTCCCCGTTCAATCTGCGGCAGATGATCGAAAGAGCCGGAGGACGCCGTTGATCTCGCGCGTGCGCGGCGAGCTGCTGGTGCGAGACCTGGAGCGGGTGGAGGTGATGACCTCCGGCGGCATCGGCTACGAGATCGCGATCCCCACCACGGTGTTCGAGCGGCTGCCGCGCCTGGGCGAGCAGGTCACCCTGCGCACCTACCACCTGGTGCGCGAAGACGCGGTGATGCTCTTCGGCTTTCTGGACGACACGGAGAAGACGGTCTTCATCCGCCTGCTCACCATCAACGGCGTCGGGCCGCGGCTGGCGCTGGCGATGCTCTCGTCGATGACGGCCGAGTCCGTGGTGCGCGCGGTGCGCGAGCGGAACGTGGCCGCGCTCACGGCGGTGAGCGGGGTGGGGAAGAAGACGGCGGAGCGGGTGGTGCTGGAGCTTACCGGAAAGCTGGACGACCTGGCCTTCGCCTCGTCCGCGCTGGGGCAGCGCGCCCCGGCGGCGGAGGAGGCCCTGCGCGCCCTCACCGCCCTGGGCGTCACCACGCCGGACGCGGACCGCGCCGTGCGCGCCGTGGTGCAGGAGAAGGGGAGCCTCTCCGCGCCGGAGCTGATCCGCGAAGCGCTGGCGCGGCTCAAGTAGGTTGGCGGTTCGTGGGTCCACCGCGGGCAGGGGCCCCCGCGCGCATGAGCGGGTAAACCCGCTGCTGGGAATGCGATAAGCCCCGTCTCCGCTCGCTGGCGCTCGCGGAACGGGGCTTCACCTGCTCGTCGGCCCGCGCCCGCGCCGTTCCTCACCGCCCGCGATGGATAACAGAGACGCGATCCGTTCCATCGAGCGGTTTCCTGCTGTTCATCGCTCGAAGGTTCTCCCGCCGGTCCCCGCCGAAACGTGTCCCAATGGAGGCCTCATCACCATGGGTTTCCCAATCTCCCGGCCGCTCCTCATCCTTGCCGTCCTGCTCCCCGCGTCCGTGCACGGGCAGGAGCCGCTCGCGGGCACCACGCTCGCGCCGCCCGCGCCCGCGGCCACTCAGGCGCGGGAGCCGCTCGGCGCACGTGAAGCGGACGGCGGCGCCGGCCCGTGGATCCTGACGCCGAAGCAGCACATTGCGATGGACGCGTTCTTCGGCGGGTCCCTGGGCTCGATGGGCGGCGGCCTGGTGGGGTTGCTGGCGGCGGAGGTCACATGCCCTGCGGGGGACCGCGGCCTCTTCAGCTGCGAGCGGCCGACGGTGCTTCCGGAGATCGGTTTCTCGCTCGGCGTGGGCCCGGGCGCGTACAGCGGCGCCCGAGGCGCCGCGGTGATCCAGGGCTGCGACCCCGCGGATGCGCGCCGCCGTGCCGGGCGCGGGGCGCTGCGCGGGCTGGTGGTGGGCCTCGCGCCACTGCTGGCGTTTCACCTGGCCGGCGGCCGGGAAGAGCGGGTGGAGTGGACGCTGGCGCTGGCGGGGTCGGGGTACCAGGTCGCGTCGGTGACGCACGCGACGTGGGGCTGCCTGGACGCGATCACGCGGTAGCCGGCGGGTTCGCCCCGCGCAGCAGCCCTGGAGACGGCGTGACGCGGGTATGGCACCTTCCGAACAAAATCCGTACATTGTTCCCACGGCCGCCCCCGGACTGAACCACGGCACCACGCGATGACGCAGCAACCGCGCTCCGAGATCACCACGCCCGAGCCGCTGGGGGACGAAGAGACCAGCGAGCTTTCGCTGCGTCCCCAGCGGCTGGCGGAGTTCATCGGCCAGGAAAAGGTCAAGGAGTCGCTGCAGATCGCCGTCGACGCGGCGCTCAGCCGGCGCGAGCCGCTGGACCACACGCTCTTCTACGGCCCGCCCGGGCTGGGAAAGACCACCCTGGCGCTGCTGATGGCGCGCGAGCTGGGCGTCAACATCAAGGTCACCGCGGCGCCGGTGCTGGAAAAGCCGGCGGACCTGGTGCGCGAGCTGACGACGCTGCGCGAGGGCGACATCCTGTTCATCGACGAAATCCATCGGCTGCGCCCCATCATCGAAGAGTTCCTGTACCCCGCGATGGAGGACTGGCGCATCGACGTGCGCCTGAGCGACGGGCCGCACGCGCAGATGATCAGCATGCCGATCGAAAAATTCACGCTGATCGGCGCCACCACGCGCTACGGGCTGTTGACGCCGCCGATGCGGGCGCGCTTCGGCATCGTGCAGCGGCTGCACTACTACCCGGTGGAGCACCTGGCCTTCGTCGTGGAACGGACGGCGGAGATCCTGGGCGTGGGGTGCGACCAGGAGGGGGCGATGGAGATCGCGCGGCGGTCGCGGGGAACGCCGCGCGTGGCCAACCGGCTGATGCGCCGCGTGCGCGACTACGCCCAGGTGCGCGCGGACGGCCACATCGACCGGCGCGTGGCCGACGCGGCGCTGCAGATGCTGGACGTGGACGAGTTCGGGCTCGACGACATGGACACGCGCGTCCTCCGCTCGCTGATCGAGCAGTTCGGCGGCGGGCCCGTCGGGCTGAACACCCTCGCGGTCGCGCTGGGGGAGGACGCGGGGACGCTGGAGGAGGTGTACGAGCCCTTCCTGATCCAGAACGGCTTCCTGATGCGGACGCCGCGCGGCCGCGTGGCCACCGCGCTGGCGTACCGCCGCTTCGGCTACGCGCCGCCGGTGGACGGGCTCCCCGGCCACCCTGGGCTGGGCCGCGAGCCCCGGGCCGCGCAGCCGGGGCTGTTCGAGGCGTGAGCGAGCGCGGCTTTCGCACCTCGGACTTCGACTTTCACCTTCCGCCGGAGCAGGTGGCGCAGGCGCCGGCGGAGCGCCGCGACGCCAGCCGGCTGCTGGTGGTGGACCGCGCGACCGGCGAGCTGCACCATCGCACCTTCAGCGACCTGGTGGAGTACGTCCCCGCCGGCGACGCGCTGGTGCTCAACGAGACGCGCGTCTTTCCCGCGCGCCTGCTGGGCCGCAAGGCGACGGGTGCGGCGGCGGAGATCCTTCTCCTGCATCCGCACCAGGGCGAGGAGAAGGTGTGGACGGCGCTCGTGCGGCCGGGCGGAAAGCTGAAGCCGGGGCGGACGGTGGAGATCGGGCCTGAGCTTTCGGTGCAGGTCGTGGAGTCCACCCCCGGGGGCGAACGCATCGTCCGCCTGGACACGCCGCTCGGGTTGACGGAGGCGCTGGACCGCTACGGCGAGGTGCCGCTGCCGCCGTACGTGGACCGCAGCGCGACGGAGGCGGACCGGGAGCGCTACCAGACGGTGTACGCCCGCGCCCGCGGCTCCGTGGCCGCGCCCACGGCGGGGCTGCACTTTACGCCGGGGCTGCTGCAGGCGATGGAGGCGCGCGGCGTGCGCATCGTCCGCCTGGTGCTGCACGTGGGCGTGGGCACCTTTCGCCCCGTGGAGACGGAGGACCCCGCGGAGCACCGGATGCACTCCGAGTGGTACCAGGTCTCCGCGGACGCGGCCGACGCGCTGAACGCGACGCGCGCCGCCGGCGCGGCCATCTGGTCCGTGGGGACGACGGTGACGCGGACGCTGGAATCCGTGGCCACGGAGGACGGCGTGGTGCACGCCGGCGAGGGGTGGACGGACATCTTCATCCGCCCGCCGTACCGCTTTCGCGCGGTGGACCACCTGGTCACCAACTTCCACCTCCCCCGCAGCACGCTGCTGATGCTGGTTTCCGCGTTCGGCGGCCACGATCTGGTGATGCGCGCCTACCGGGAAGCCATCGAGCGCGGCTACCGCTTCTACAGCTACGGCGACGCGATGCTGCTGGTGTGATCTCGCGCGGCGCGGGCGGCGTTCAGCCTGGCTCCGGGGAGCGAGGCCGCATGGCTGATCGACGCCCTAGAGGTTTCGAACCGGGTCTACCTCACAACGGCGCCGCGAACCGCGGCGAACCGTCGGCCACCGCGCAAACCGGGAGCGAGAGCAGTACACGAAGGCCCAGTTCATGGAGCACTACCGGGCGGCGCAATCGGCCGGCGATTTGCTGCCGCGCGTGCTGCTCAAGTTCGGCAGCCTGGATGGCGGCAGGGGCGAAGCGCCCACATCGGCATCCTGACGCTGGGCAGATTCGTGCACGAGTTCGCGATGGCGAACGATCGCGAGTCGTTCCACATCGCGCGTGGCTGGTGAACGAGCCCGGCGTCCACTGGTCGCTGACGGAGGAGCCGCCGTATCTGCCGCTGGCGCGCGCCGGCTCGCCGACGGCGTGAACGGTGGTGGATCTGCGCCCGCTGCGCGAGCTCTCCTGGGCGGGCCGGCTTCCCAGGCTCAGCCGCGAGCTCCGCGATCTCATCTTCGCCTACGACGCGGTCCTGCTGATCGGCGGCGGCCTGCCGGGCACGCGAACACGGCTGGAATCGCGGTGACGCGGCCGCCGCAAAGGCAGAGCCCCGGTGCCGTCCTTCGGCGCCGGGGCTCTCGCTGCTCACGCGGCCAGCCGCCGCACCACCTCCGGCGCGCCCTTCTTGTAGAGCGTGATGCACACCAGGGCGCCCGCGGGGTCGATCACCATCCAGGTGCGGTCCCGCTTCTTGATCGCCCAGACTCCGGGTGCCGGCGGCGGGGCAGGGGAGGATGGCTTCGGCTTGCGAGGCATGGTCAGCTCCGTGTCTCTTGACCCTCGGGCCGCGGCAGGGCACCTTTTGGCGAGCGAGGCGGCCTTCGGGTCGGTTCGCGATCGAGGCTGGCCGAGGCTTCTTCGCGGGAGAGTCGGCCAGCCTTGCTTCTGGCCCTGCTGGATACAAATATACTGACAGCGTTGCCGTCTGTCAACAGTTTTATCGCCAAGGAGACATGGATTTCAAGACTGCCACTGACCGGCTTTCCGCGGCCAAGATTACGGCCGACGACATCGCCGAAGCATGCGGCGTTGTGCGGAACAGCATCGCCCGGGCGCGCCTGGAGCCGTCCAGCCCAGCGTACCGTTCGCCGCCCTCGAACTGGCGGCCGGCGCTCGCGAGTCTCGCGCGAGAGCGAATCGAGGAGTTGAGGCGGTTCGTGCAGGAAATCGAGTCGGAGCGATAGCTGCTTCCCACTCAGCCATGCGGGTCAATCAAGAGCATCCCATCCATTGGACGATGGATCAGCCGCATCACGGCGGACGAGATCGCTGAAGCGGCCGAGCTGTCGATCGCTCGATACGTCCGCGCGTGACCCAATGACCTGCACGGCTTAAGATCGTCCAACAATCCGCATCACATCTCGCAAGACAATATTGGAGACGTCTGCTGTGTTCCAATTTTGCGTACGCAACCACCGCTCAACTTCCGGCCGCGTCATTTCTTTATTTGCTGCTTTGCCTGTAAGTATTCCGGCGGCTGTTCGTGAGACGCCTATTCCGATGAAGTTTACCATCGTGCGAGAGGACGCTCCCAATTCCATGAATAAAGGCAGCCCGGGGATGCGGGGCCGAAGCTCCGAATTGCCCGTTTGCTCTAGCGCCTCAGCGAGCAAATCATTGTAGCACGAAACATACTTGACGTACCTGAACCGGACGTCCTGCTCGATATCAGACATGACCTCGCGGATCACCGTTGCAATCTTGATGGCTCGTTTCCGCTTCTTTTGCTTGTATTGGAAAGCATCTTCAATCAGCATCGGCAACGGATCGCCGCGCATCCAGCGAAGAGCAAGAGGTGCATAGAAGTATTGGCTTCGATCTGCACCTGCCTTCTTCTCGAAACGGGTGTGGATGCGTTTGAACACCCGCAGTAGACTTTTAAGAGCTTCGTCCCAAGGGCGGAGCGGATGGACCGGAATTAGCTCCGCAGGCCCGATTTCTAGGATGCGCTTCCGAAGGTAATCAAACATTTCCTGCTGCCGGAACACGGAAACGTTGATGTTCCTCTCCGTTATCCAAGCAGGTACATCAATTCCTCCGGCGGCATCGGCTAAGGCACCTTCGATCCTGATTCGCAAATTAGAATCATCAGGCAGCCCCATTTTGTTGAACATCTGCTGAAGGTCACCTTTGCGATAATCGTTCAACGCCTTAACAAACGTGTTTTCGAGTGCCTGCGACCTGCCCGACGAGTGCCCACGATCTTCAATAAATCGAACGAGTTCTTCACCACGCGTTGTGATAGCGTCAGTGAGCGCGGAAGTAACGCTTTGTTGCTTATCCCCTTCGAGTGGTTGAGACTGCCACGATGCGATGTCGATAAGATATACGTTCCCCTCGAAATCTTTTCCTAAGCGTCCTGCTCTTCCTGCGAGATTCCAGAATTCGAGAGCGCTTACCGGAATGTCCTCCGCAGTTCCCCAATCTCGTCCTTTAGTAGGATCAAGAAGAAACAGGTTCTTCGCCGGAAGGTTTACTCCGTGCAACAGTGTGCTCGTGCAAACCAAGTAGGAGAGGCGCCCTTCTTCGAAGAACTCTTCGATCATCTTCCGAACGATAGCCGGCATATTCCCGTAGTGAAATGCTACTCCATGCAATACGCTATCAACTAGAAGGTAACGCGGATGAACGTGCTCCGCGATGAACGCGGAAAATTCCTGTAGCAAGGCATCGGCTGGTGGAGCATTCTCTGTCTCGACCTCCTTAGCCAGTTGGACCAACTTGTCAGCGATGTCTTCGCAATTGGCCTGACCGCGAGCGTAGACAAGACTTTTTTCATCCCGCCCAAAGACCCAGCTAAGATACGCAAGCGTCTGATCTCGATCGTAAAGCCCCTGGTCCATGACTATTGTGCCGAGTCGCTCTTGCCGGGATCCGATGATCGCGGAAACTGCGACTTGGTTAATCAAGAGCGGGTCTGTGTCCAGAAAAATCAAGTTTTGTGCAACAGGGCTCTCCAGTTCCGTAACTATTTCCAATGCGGGCAAATCGAATAAACGGCCAAAAATTGCAGGGTTTGCAGTCTGGGGAGACCCGAAAAACATTTGCGCTTCAGGTGCATTGGTCCGCAATCGTTCGATAACTGTCTGAAGAATGACACCCCGGGCTCCCTCGCCCACCATTTGCGCCTCATCGACGACAACTATGCGGAACGGAACGTCGGCCCCGGATTCAAGGAGAATGTGGAGCCTTTCTTGGGTTAGAATGTAGACACCCGACGCTTTTCCGAGATCAGAGGGCGGAATGGGGATCGTCGACACGGCAAGCGAACCGTAGCCGTTCTGGTTGATCAATTCTGACAGGCTATCCGAAACCTGGTTGATCAAGGCGCGGGTGGGGACGATGTATAGGCCCCAAGCCGAATGCTCGTGCAGCGATCCAAGAAGGAACCTCTGGAGCGCGAAAGACTTGCCCGCCGATGTGGGCGCGCTAACCGCTACTGATGCTCCACTTGCGAGGGAGTCCCAGAGGCGCTTTTGAAAATCCGTCAGCGTGACAGATATTTTAGCCGTGACATTGACCGAATTCGCATCTTCGTGCGTGCGAATTTCGAACCAGAGTGGCCGAGGCAAATCGTCCTCGCCCTCTGCATCACCTCTTGCTAGATAATGGACGGCTGGAAAGTTGCCGAGCCGCCCTAAGACGAATGAGGAGATATCTTGCACGTTCCTGTATTCAGTTCCAAACAGGCTCCAAACTGATGTAGCAATGCGGTAGGCAGCCTCACGATGTACCCTCTCGGTACTTCCAGCAAAGTGCGTTGCACACTGCAGCAGTCGGCGGATGCTATCCGTGCCGAGTGGTGCAATGGCCACTCCCGTGACCTTGGTAGAGTTGGAGAGGCTCTTCTGGAGCAACAACGCGTACTCAGACTGAAAATCCGCGCGAGCCCAGATCCGGGCCGAGAGTTCATTGATCATACGGCAACCCTAGCCGTGTCAGGAACTTCGCCCGTAACGTGTCGACACTTGTAAACGGAATGAGGAAGAAATCAATCCTAAGCCGCGAGAGGCCAGAGGCCCGGAGTTTTCCAGCGAACAGCGTGCATGCGCTGGCTATCCTCCCTTGGTAAGCAGAAACGAACGCTGCTTCCCGCTCATTGGGAGGCAGTTGCTCGATTGTACCGAATCCCGAGTAATCGAATCCCACAAAACATGCGTATGATTCCTCTCTGAAGTTACTCTGGTCTTCGTAGGGATCAAAGTATTTGATCATTGCTTCGCGCCATTCATCATCATCAACGTCCATGTGATCCTTGAGGACATCTATATCGCGATCTCTGTTGGTACGTCCTTCTGCTTCTGAGAGAAATCCAGCTATGGAACTACAGATCTCGTCAAGAGCTGAAGCGAACTGCTGGTAAAGTTTCGATTCGCCCCATATTACTCTCACCGATCCGGGTGTGCTGCCTCGCGCTAGATGCACGCTATCGGAACCATGTACTGGCATGTCTTCACTGGTCTTAAGGTACATTTTGCACGCGATCTGTGGCGCCTTCAAGATGCCCTCCAACAGAATGAACAGGATGAGTTCGCCGGGCTCACCGGTGGTTGATTGAGCTTCCCGCCCTTCCCGCTCCGCCTTAGCCTTTGCCTTGGCTCGCGCTTTGATAAAGAGATGCCGAGCTTGATCGGTGAGTTCGTGCATATAGCGCTCGTCATGGGTAGCTTCTGCGAGTTCCCATTTTTTCCGGCGCTCTTTTCTGGGGATGCAGAACGGTACGATCTTCCAGTATATGAAATTTACGAATTCGTCTTCCGTAGGCTGCCCATCCCTGAAAGCTAAATAGTGGAAGCTGCCGGCGACTTGTAAGTCGTCTTCGCGCCAATCATAGGGCACAGTGCGAATACGGGCGTCTAGACCAACATAGTTGCCCTTGATGGCGTTCAGAAGTTCGTCGGGAGCTGATGGCATGTTCAGCAATTCATAGTCGGGTGCCTGCATACCGCAATTCATAATGCCTTCTGTTTCGACTTTTCGCAACTTCGCAGGTGAGGCACATCAGCCGCCCCTCAAGGTCCTACCCGGCGACCAGCGTAACAAACGGGTGATCCGAAGCGCGGAGTCGGCTTCAATCGGCGGATGCCGCAAGGCTTACTGGGTGAGGAACCGGCGACGCAGCGTACAGCTAAGCCGTCGGCGGTGAGGCTCAGACGGTGTCGCGCGCTCCGCTCGGCGTCGTCGCCGCGTCCGCTGCCCCCCTCACCGGTCCCGCAGGAGCCGATCGCTGTAGCCGCGGCTGACGTTCAGCCGCTCGTCGCCAGCGAGCACCACCCGGTAGTCCGAGGCCGCCGTACGGCCGCACCACCTGCGTCGAACGGCTTGAGCAGTAGTCGATGGGGTTCACCTCGAAGGCGCCCACGTTCTATCAATCCAGCTTCTCGAACCACAGGTTCCGAAGACGTCCGCCGGCGTTGGAGACGCGCATCCCCCGCACGGTGCCGTCGGCGGCGCGCTCGAACTCCACGCCGGCGAACCAGCTCTCGCTCCCCTGGAAGACGTCCGCGCGCTGTGGCGTGAGCGGAACGTCGCCGCGGCGGCGGTGGCGGGCGACGAGCCGGCCGTCTTTCACCACGACGGCGTAGATCGTCTCCAGCTCCGGGCTGTAGTAGCGCCCCGTGTACGCCTGGAGATCCGCGGGTGAGACCGCGAAGGGGATCACCCGCCGCACGGTGGTGGTCCTCCCCCTCTGCACCAGCGTGGCCCGGTTTACCTCGCCGTTGCCCTCGCGATGGAAGGTGAGGCGGATCTCCAGGCGCTCCAGCAGGAACGTGGAGTCGCTGACGGACTGCATCGGCTCGCGGCGCGGCCCCTGGACCATGACCAGGCGGCCGCCCTCGCGCTCGATGGTCACGGCCCCTCCGCCCTCCGCCTGCCAGCGGCCTGCGTACGCGTCCAGCAGCGCCGCGTCCACCGCGACCGCCGGCTCCTCCGCGGCCGAAGTCGGCGCCGTCAGCCCCGGCCGGGGCTCCATCTGCGCGGCGAAAAAGATTTCCGCGATGGCGTCGGCGGTTTCGCCGGGGTCGATGGAAGCCAGGTTGGCCAGCACCACCACGCCGGCGTCCAGCGCCGGATAGTAGTTGACGGCGGACCGGAACCCCGCGTCCGCGCCGCCGTGGAAGAGGACGTCCAGGCCACGCTGCCTCCCCACCATCACCCCCAGCCCGTAGCCCGTGGTGTCGCCGCCGCTCAGCAGGCCGCGCGTGCGCATCATCCGCGCGACGTCCTCACCTCCCACGCGGGCGCTGCCCAGGTTGCGCAGCCAGCGCGCCAGGTCCTCCGTGGTGGTGAAGACGCTGGTCGCGCCGGCGTTGGCGTAGCTCAGCACCGCCTTCTCGAAGCCGTCTCCCGCGGGGCGGTAGGAATACGCCCGCCCGGGGACGATGCGCTCGTGGTCGTCGTATACCTGCGTGTCGGTCATCCCCAGCGGCTCGAAGACGTGGGTCTTCATCCACCGGCCGAAGTCCTGGGCCGTGACCCGCTCCACCACCTCCGCCAGCAGCGTGTAGCCCGTGTTGCTGTACGCCCACTCCGAACCGGGAGCGAAGTTGAGCTCCCGCTGCCGGGTGATGAGCCGCAGGAGGTCGTCCTGCCGGATCACGTCGTCCGGCAGCCCGCCCGCGAGCACCCAGAGCGACCACTGGTCCCGCAGGCCGCTGGTGTGGTGCAGCAGGTGGCGAAGCGTGATCCGGTGCCCGAAGTCGGGGAGTTCGGGAAGGTACCGGCGGACGTCGTCGTCCAGCGAGAGCCGCCCCTGCGCCGCCAGCGTCGCGATGGCGAACGCGGTGAACTGCTTGGAGACGGACGCGACGTGAAAGACGGTGCGCGGAGTGATGGGCACGTCGTACTCCAGGTTCGCCTGGCCGTAGCCGCGGGCGAAGAGCTGCTCGTCTCCGCGAAAGACCAGCACCGCGGCGCCCGGGGAGTTCTCGCGGTCGTACGCGGCCATCAGCGAGTCCACCGCGGCCGCCGCGTCGGAGGCGGGATCGGATCGGGGAGAGGGCGCGGCGGCGGATCCCGGCCCCGGCGTGGTGGCGCAGGCACTCAGGGCGAGCGCCGTCGCGGTGCCCACGAGGGCGGAGCGGATGCAGTTCATCGAGATTCCCTGCTGAGCATGGAGAAGGAGGACGCTGGGCGAATACCGGCGACGCGCTTTCACTCGAGGCGTGGAGATACCAGCTCGTCAGACGAGACCGCGTGAGAAACGGTTTCAAGAGCCGGGAGCACGTGCCGAAAGGCTTCGCTGCCTTTCGTCGTGTCCGAGAAGGCAGACGCAGCTCTCCGGGGAGTTCCCGGGGGGTGTAGCGATGAAGAGGACCGGGCCTGGAGCGCCGTGAGCCTGTACCCTCATCGCGGTGGATTTGTGCGTGTGGCGTTGGGCGAGTGAGGTGCGCGGCGTCTTGCCACGCCGGCACTGGTCAACCTAATCTCAGCGGTACCATTCGCTACCGCAGGGATACCGCAGGGATATCGCGGATGTCTGATGACGGGATCGCGTGAGAAACGGCTTCAATCGCCTGAGCACGTGCCGAAAGCCGGAACCCCCACGTTTTCTGGTCGCAGCGCGGACCTCCCTGGTGCTCCGACCCGCTCCCTCCACCTCTCCACCCATGCGCAGCCGGCGCGATGAGGAAAGACGTCTCCACCTCCGAAGAGCCGCGCATGGGCCAGGAGTCCCCGGATAGCCGGTTCTCGGAGCAGGACGCCGCGCTGATCCTTCGCCAGGCGGCCCTGCTCGACCAGGGTGCCCTCGCACCCCGGTCCGCGAGCGGGTACACGCTTCAGGAGCTTCAGGAGATTGCGGCCGAGGCCGGGATCGAGCCCCGGTACGTCGCCGCGGCCGCCGCGCAGCTTCCGGTGCGGACGGATAGCTGGGCGCCGGTCGTGGGCGGCGCGACCCGATTCCGCGCAGCCCACGAGGTTCCGGGCGAGATTGGTGGAGCGGCCTGGGAGCAGGTGGTGGACCGGGTCCGGGAGACGCTGAGGACCGCGGGCCGTACGCTGATGCTCCCCGGCAAGCTGGACTGGCGCTCCAACGACCAACCGGAGCCGCCGTTTCACGTGCGCGTGGAGAGCGGGGCGGGGACCACGCGGATCCGGGTGGATGCGGACGTGCGCGGACCGGCGCTGGTCTCGGTGGGCCTGCCGGGCCTGTACGGCGCGCTGATCGCGGCCTTGCTGGGCGATACGCAGCTGGGTCTTGCCGGGGCCGGGCTGATCGGAGCGATCGCGGGCGGCGCCGTGGCCGGGGCGGCCGCCGGCCGGATGCTGTGGCGGTACGCCTCCCACCGCTTCCGACGAAAGGTGGGCCTTCTGGTCGGCCGGCTCGCGGAACTGCCCGTGCAAGCGGAGCCCGGACCGACGCGCTTGGCGGACGACACCGCGCATCCACCCGGCGGGTCAGCCGGCTGAGGGCTGCTGGAGCGGCTCCGGGACGCGTACCTCTTCGCGCCGCCGAGCGCCTGGCCGCGCCAATGGCCCGAGAAGATCGCGCTCGCGCGGCCCCCCGCAGCTTCGCAGAATCTGGATCCAGGTACATCCGCCGCCACCGTCTCCTCGGTCGGCCGCCCGCACCGTCCCGCGGATCGGGCGCGCCGCCTTGCCCTGCGCCCCCTCCGTCGCCAAACTACCGGCTCGCCAGAACGGTTGCGGGCGCGGGCAATTGGCGGCGCCGCGCGCGGATGCACGTCGAGGGGGGACCGCTGTTCGAGTTCGAGATCGCGGGGACGGAGGGCGCCGCGCGCGCCGGGACGCTCATCCTGCCGCACGGCCGGGTGCAGACGCCGGTGTTCATGCCCGTGGGCACGCAGGCCACGGTCAAGACGCTGACGCCGGAAGAGGTGCAAGGGCTGGGGGCCCAGATCATCCTGGGCAACACCTACCACCTGTACCTGCGCCCCGGTCACGAGGCCGTCCGGCAGATGGGCGGGCTGCACCGGTTTCAGAACTGGCACCGCCCCGTCCTGACCGACTCGGGCGGGTTCCAGGTGTTCTCTCTCTCCGACATCAACGTGATCGAGGAGGAGGGCGTCACTTTTCAGAGCCACATCGACGGCTCGCGCCACCTGTTCACCCCGGAGCGGGTGATGGGGATCGAGCGGGCGCTGGGGGCCGACATCATCATGGCCTTCGACCAGTGCCCGCCGGGGCAGAGCAGCCGCGAGGTGGCCACCGAGGCGTACCAGCGCACGCTGCGCTGGCTGGAGCGCTGCCGCCGGCGGTTCGACGAACTGCCGGTGGAGGACCCCGACGGGCCTCTGCAGACGCTCTTTCCCATCGTGCAGGGGGGCGTGTACCCGGACCTGCGGCGCGAGTCGGCGCGGGCCACGCTCCAGGCGGGCGACTGGCACGGCATCGCCATCGGCGGATTATCGGTCGGCGAGCCCAAGCCGACCATGTACGCGATGATCGAGGCGCTGCAGCCGGAGCTTCCGGCGCGGCTGCCGCGGTACCTGATGGGCGTGGGCTATCCGGACGACCTGCTGGAGGCCATCGGGCGCGGCATCGACATGTTCGACTGCGTGGCGCCCACCCGCAACGGGCGCAACGGCGCGGTGTGGATCGCGGGCGAGGGGCAGGTGAACATCAAGCAGCGCCGCTTCTTCACCGATGCGGGGCCGCTGGACCCGGACTGCGGATGCTACACCTGCCGCACCTACACGCGGGCGTACCTGCGGCACCTGTTCGTGGCGGGGGAGGGGCTGTCGATGCGGCTGCTCTCCATCCATAACCTGCACTTTCTGGTGAGCCTGGCCGACGCCGCGCGCGAGCACATCCTGGCGGGGGACTTCGGGTCGTGGAGCCGGGCGTGGCTGGAGCGATGGAGGAAGAGGGAACAGGGAATAGGGAATAGGGAATAGGGAATAGGGAATAGGGAATAGGGGATGGGGGCGAGCAGGGAGCAGGGAGTGGGCACCAGGGAGTAGCAAGTGGGGAGTAGAGGGAGCGGAACTGGGACTCGGTTGAGCAGTAGGGGAACTGGCGCAAGGCGGTGGCTGCCGGCGGACCGGCGGCACGCGGCGGCTTGGCCGGGGCCTGAGGGAATGCACCCTCGGACTCGGCCCGCGATCATGCTGTTCCTATTCCCTATTCCCTATTCCCTAGGCGCAATCAACCACTACGGACGGACCGGAAAGCATGGACATCGTACTGGCACTCATCCAGGCGCAGCAGCCGGCGCGGCCCCAGGGCGGCGGCTTCATGGGCTTTCTGCCGCTCATCATCCTCTTCGTCCTGTTCTGGGTGATGATCATCGTCCCCCAGCGGCGCCAGGCAAAGGCGCACCTGGAGATGGTGCAGGCGCTGCAGAAGGGCGACCAGGTGGCCACCGCCGGCGGGCTGGTGGGCGTGATCACCGCGGTGCGCGACGACGCCGTTGAGGTGCGCACCGGCACCGCGACGGTGGTGGTGGAGCGCGGCAAGATCGTGCGCCGCATGGACCCCACGGCGGCGGCCAGCAGGACGTAAGCCGATGTCCCTGCTGCGCATTGAGATGCTGGGCGCGGACGTGCTGCGCCAGAAGGCCCGGGCGGTGCCGGCCCCCGGGCCGGAGCTGGAGCGGCTGGTGGCGGACATGTTCGAGACCATGTACGACGCGCACGGCATCGGCCTGGCGGCGCCGCAGATCGGCCGCTCGGAGCGGCTGATCGTGGTGGACGTCAAGGACGGGGACAGCGCGCCCATGGCCCTGCTGAACCCGGTGGTGGTGGAGTTCGGCGAGGGCAAGGACCGGGTGGAGGAGGGGTGCCTGAGCATCCCCGGCGTGGTGGCGACGGTGGAGCGGCCGGCGTCGTGCGTGGTGGAAGCCACCGACACGGCGGGGAACGCGGTGCGGCTGGAGGCGCAGGGGATGCTCTCGCGCTGCCTTCAGCACGAGATCGACCACCTGGACGGCGTGCTGTTCATCGACCGCATCTCGCCCATCAAGCGCAAGATGGTGCTGGCCAGGTACCGCAAGCTGGCGGAAAAGTGAGGCCCGCGTGAAGGTCCTGTTCTGGGGCACCCCGGCGTTCGCCCTCCCCGCGCTCCGCTCGCTCTCGGAAGAGGGGCACGTGGTGGTCGCGGTGGTCACGCAGCCGGACCGGCCCGCCGGGCGCGGGCGCGAGGTGGCCATGTCGCCGATCAAGCAGGAGGCGCTGGAGGCGGGAATCCCCGTCCTGCAGCCCGAAAAGGCGCGCGGCGACGAGTTCCTGGCGCAGATCCGCGCGCTGGACGCGGACCTCTCCGTGGTGGTGGCCTACGGGCAGATCCTGCGGCCCGAGGTGCTGGCGGTGCCGCGGCTGGGCTCGGTCAACATCCACGCCTCGCTGCTGCCGGAGCTGCGTGGCGCGGCACCCATCCAGTGGGCCATCGTCCGCGGCCATTCCGCCAGTGGCGTCACCATCATGCGCATGGAGGCGGAGCTGGACGCCGGCCCCATGCTGATGCGCGTGGAAGAGCCGATCGAGCCCGAGGAGTCCGCCGGCGACCTGGGGACGCGCCTGGCCGAGATCGGTGCCGAGGCGCTGGTGGAGGTGCTGGCGCTGATGGAGGGCGGCGGCATCGTCGAGGAGCCGCAGGACCACGCGCGCGCCACCTACGCACCCAAGGTGGACCGCGAGACGGCGCGCCTGGACTGGACGCGTCCGGCGGACGAGGTGGCGCTGTGGATCCGCGGGATGGACGACGTCCCCGGCGCGTGGAGCCCGCTGGGCGCGCGCGGCCCCGTCAAGCTGTTCCGCCCGCAGGTCGTCAACGAGATGGGCGGCTTTCCCGGCGAGGTGATCGAGGCCGGCGATGCGGGCGTGGTGGTGGCCTGCGGGCTGGGCGCGGTGCGCGTACGCGAGGTGCAGCCCCCCGGAAAGCGCCGCATGCCCGCCGCCGACTGGGTGCGCGGCCGCGGCGTCTCCGTCGGCGACCGCTTCGGCGGCGAGGGGTGAGGCGGGCGTCCTGGAGCGAATGAATCCAGCCGCAGGATGAGCGTCACGCGCATCCCGCCGCTCCACGTCGTCACGGACGACGCGGTGGTGGCGCGGTCGGATTTTCTCGAACTCGCGCGAAGGGTGGTGCAGGCCGGCGGGCCCGCAATCGTGTTCCACCTCCGCGCGCCCCGTGCGTCCGGTCGGCGGATGCACGATCTCGCGAAGGCGCTCCGGCGGATGACGGCGGACGCGGGCGCCCTGCTGGCCGTCAACGACCGCGTGGACGTGGCGCTCGCCGTCGGCGCGGACGGGGTGCAGGTCGGCGCGCGGGGATTGGAGGCGGTGGATGCGCGGCGGCTGATCGGCCCCGACCGGCTGCTCGGCCTCTCGGTCCACTCCGTGGATGAGGCGCGCGCGGCGATGGACGGCGGCGCGGACTACGTGCTCGCCGGGAGCGTCTGGCCCACGCCTTCGCATCCTGACCGACCGGGCGTGGGAATCGGCCTGATCCGCAGCGTCGCCACGCTGGGCGTCCCCACGATCGCGATCGGGGGTATCACGCCCGGCCGGGTGGCGGAGGCGCGGCATGCGGGCGCGGCGGGCGTGGCGGTGATCCGCGGCGTGTGGCACGCGCCCGCTCCGGCCGCCGCGGCGCGGGAGTACCTGTTGCACTGGAAGGGATAAGATGAGCGAGACGACGGTTGCGGCCACCATCACGGTCCGTGTGAACGGCGATCCGCGCGAGATTCCGGCGGGGCTGTGCGTGGCGGGGCTGCTGGAGCACCTGGACCTGCACCCGCGGATGATCGTCGTGGAGCACAACGGCGAAATCCTCCGCCGCGAGCAGCTGGAAGAGGCCGCGGTGAACGAAGGCGATCAGCTGGAGCTCGTCCACTTCGTCGGTGGCGGGTGAGTCCAACCTCACCGGAGTGTGGCGATGATCCGTCTCATCACGGTAATCGGCCTTGCGGCCATCATTGCCGCATCCGGCGCCTGCGGTGCGCGCCCGGAGGTCCAGGCGCCCGCGTCGGCGGCAACCGTCTCCTCGGACTCCAGCTGCTGCGACGTGGCGGTGCACGATACGGTGACGCTCAGCAAGCAAGACCGCTGTATCTTCGACGCATACCGCCGGCGTTGCCAGACAGGCGTGGAGCGAAGCCAGGACCTGTGCATTCTGCGCTGCCTGGCGAACGGGCAGCCCAACATTGGGGGAGGCTGCTGGCATGCCTGCTTCGCGTATCGAAACGTCCAGTGGACCGTTCCCGCCGGAGTGAAGTTGTGTGAGTCGCTCCGGCGCCGCGACAAGTCGGGTGAAACGAGCGATCAAGAAGGACGTGAGTGAGGCATGCATGGCAACAGTTCTCGATGAAGCGCAGGCAGTGGACGCGCCGCTCGTAATCGCCGACCGCGCGCTGCGGTCGCGGCTGATGGTGGGGACGGGGAAGTACCGGTCCAACGACGAGATGGTCGCCGCCATCCAGGCGTCCGGCGCCGAGGTCGTGACCGTGGCCGTGCGGCGCGTGGACCTGGACCGCACGAAAGAGGAAGGCGTCCTCCATCACCTGGATCCCGACCACTATCTGCTGCTCCCCAACACGGCGGGGTGCTACACGGCGGAGGACGCCATCCGCTACGCGCGCCTGGCCCGCGCCGCCGGGTTCACGAACTGGGTGAAGCTGGAGGTGATCGGCGACCAGGAGACGCTGCTGCCGGACGCGGACGCCACCCTGCGCGCCGCGAAGGAGCTGGTGGCGGACGGCTTCGTCGTTCTGGCCTACACCAACGACGACCTGATCACGGCGCTGCGGCTGGAGGATGCGGGGTGCGCGGCGGTCATGCCGCTGGCCTCGCCGATCGGCAGCGGGCTGGGCCTGGTCAACCCCTACAACATCCGCACGATCAAGGCGCGCCTCTCCGTCCCCGTGATCGTCGACGCCGGGGTGGGCACCGCGTCCGACGCGGCGGTCACGATGGAGCAGGGCGTGGACGGGATCCTGATGAACACCGCGCTGGCGGAGGCCCGGGATTCCGTGCGCATGGCCCGCGCGATGGGGCTGGCCACCGAAGCCGGGCGGCTGGCGTACCTGGCGGGGCGCATGCCCCGGCGCGAGCGGGCGGTGCCGTCGTCCCCCGCGGCCGGCATGCTGGACTGAAGCGGATGGCGGATGGGCCCACGGTCGCGCGGCAGGCGGCGCTGGAGGCGCTGGCCCGCTTTCGCGAGGGCGAGCTGGGCGACCGCGCGCTGGACCTGGCCACGCAGGGGATGGAGCCGCGCGAGCGCGCGTGGACGCAGGAGCTGGTGTACGGCACCTTTCGCCTGCGCGGGCGCATCGACCACGTGCTGAACGGCTTCGCGCGCGACGGCATCGACTCGCTGGATCCCGAGGTGCTGGACGTGCTGCGGCTGGGCGCGTACCAGCTGCTGGAGATGGGGAGCGTGCCGCCGTACGCGGCCGTCTCGCAGTCCGTGGAGCTGGTGCGGATGGCGGGCGTTCCCCGCGCGGCGGGGCTGGTGAACGGCATCCTGCAGAACATGCAGCGCCGCCCCCACTTCCGCTTTCCCGACTTCGATGCGGACCCGGCCGCGCACCTGGAGACGTGGGGGTCGCACCCGCGCTGGCTGGTGGAGCGGTGGATCGCCCGCTGGGGCGCCACGGGGGCGCGGGCGCTGGTGGAGGCGGACAACCTGCGCCCGGAACTGTACGTTCGCCCCCTCGGCGTCACGGTTGAGGACGCGCGGGCGCGGCTGGGCGAGGCGGAGATCGCGTCCGAGGCGGTGGACTTCGCGCCGGACTCGATCCGCATCCTTCCCCCCGCCACGGCCGCGCAGGCGCTCGCCGCCGTCCCCGCGGTGGTGCAGGACCCGGCCGCGGCGCTGGTGGTGCGCTACGCGGACGTGCCGCAGGGGGCGGAGACCCTGGACCTCTGCGCGGCGCCCGGGGGGAAGGCGCTGGCGCTGGCGGAGCGGGCCGGGCGCGTGGCCGCCGTGGACCTTTCCCCCCGCCGCCTGCGGCGGGTGCGCGAGAACGCGGAGCGCGTGGGGTGGGGCGGGCGCGTGGGCGGCGTGGTGGCGGATGGGCGGCATCCCCCCTTTCGCGCCGTGGACGCGGTGCTGCTGGACGCGCCCTGCACGGGGACGGGCACCTTTCGCCGCCACCCCGACGGGCGCTGGCGGGTGACGCCGGACGACCTCCAGGGACTGGCGCGGCTGCAGGACGAGCTCCTGGACGCGGCCGCGGGGCTGGTGCGGCCGGGGGGGCTGCTGGTGTATTCCACCTGTTCGCTGGAGCCGGAGGAGAACGAGTTGCGGATCGAGCGGTTCCTGGCGGGGCGGCCGGGGTGGGCGGTGGAGCCCCCCGGCGGGGCGGTGGACGCGTCGCTGCTGGACGATGCGGGGCGGCTGTGCGTTCTGCCGCAGCGGCACGGCGTGGACGGCGCCTTCGCGGCACGGCTGCGGAGGGCGCGGTGAAGCCGCCCGTGCGCCCCCGGCGGCAGTTCCAGCCGCCGTCCACCGGCTGGCACCGCGAGCTCCCCGGCCGCGTGCGCCGCTACTTCGACGAGCGGCGGCTGCTCAGGTGGGTGCTGGCGGCGGGCGTGGGGTGCTTCGTTCTTGGCTACGTCCTCGTCACGCTCGTTTTCTTCCCCGGCTTCGGCCGCTCGCCCATCGTCACCGTGCCCGACGTGACGGGGCGGCCGCGCGCGCAGGCGGAGCGGATGCTGGACCGGCTGGGGCTGGAGGTGGAGCGGGGGCAGCCGATCGCGAACCCGCGCATGCGCCGCGGCCGGGTGCTGATGCAGACGCCGCTGGCCGGCGAGGAGGTGGCGCGCGGCAGCACGGTGCGCATCGTGCTGAGCGCCGGGCCGGAGATGCGCGAGGTGCCCTCGATTGCGGGGCTCCCCCGGCGGGACGCCATCGGGCTGCTGCAGCGCTACGGTTTCCGGGTGAACATCCGCACCATCCGGCACCGCAGCGAAGAGGGCGTCATCGTGGGGACGCGGCCGGAGAGGGGAAAGCAGGCGCCCGTCGGGGGCGTGGTGGAGCTGGTGGTGAGCGCGGGGCCGCCCAGGGTGCTGGTGCCCGGGATCGTGGGGCTGCGTCCGGCGGATGCGCGCAACCGGCTGCAGGCCCTGGGGCTCTCGCTGGGGCGCGTCCGCTACGATCCGGCCTCGGCGGATTCCGCCGGCACCATCGTGGCGCAGGAGCCGGCGGCGGGGGACAGCCTGGCACAGGGATCCTCGGTGCGGGTGGTGCTCGCCGGCCCCGATCCCAACCCGCCGCCCCCGCCGGTGGACACCGCCGCCGTGGAGGTGGTCCCCGAGACGGTGGTGGAGGAGCCGGGCGAGCCCGTGCCGCCCGCCAGCCAGCCGTTCCCCGGCGAGGCGCCGCGGAACGAGGCGCAGCTCACGCCGGAACGGCCGCCGCGCGGCGCGACGCCGTAGGGACGGGGTTCGCCGCATCGGCCGGTGCGGCGCAGGCGGCGGTTGAGATCGCGCGGAGTGGAGCGCGTGGTGCGCGGGCGGCCCGCCCCCCCCATCCCCGGCCCTTCCCCACGAACTGCGTGGGCGAAGGGAGATGGAGACGCACCCTCACGCGCGCGATCGAATGTGGTTGAGATCGCGCGGGAGTGGAGGGCGTGGTGCGTGGGCGGGCCGCCCCCCATTCCCGGCCCTTCCCCCACAAACTGCGTGGGGGAAGGGTGACGCGGCGCGCGGTTGCCGTCGCGCCGTCGAA
>JAHWJJ010000099.1 GCA_019348475.1 Gemmatimonadota bacterium
CCTTTCACCCTTTCACCCTTTCACCCTTTCACCCTTTCACCCTTTCACCCTTTCATCCTTTCACCCGCTTTGACATCCGCCGTCCCGTCCAGTAAAATCCCGCGATCCGTCCACAGCCCGGCACCCGAGCCCCAGCGCATGAGCGTCCGCACCGCCGTTCCCCGCCTCGCCGACATCCAGGCCCCCATCCGGGAGCGTCTGGACGCCGTCGTGGACGAGATCCGGCGCATCGTGGTCTCCGACTTTGCGCCGGTGGAGACGGTGAACGAGTACCTGATGAAGATCCGGGGGAAGCTGTTCCGCCCGGGTCTCCTCCTGCTATGCGACGAGCTGGAGGGGCGGCCCAGCGCGCAGGCGGAGACGCTGGCCGGCATCGTGGAACTGGTGCACCTGGCCACCCTGGTGCACGACGACGCGGTGGACCACTCGGTGCTGCGGCGGGGCATGCCTACGGTCAACGCGCTGTGGAGCCACCAGGTCGCCATCATCATGGGCGACTACCTCTACACGCGCTCGCTGATGGAGATCACCCGGCTGGGGCGCATCGAGCCCATCCAGGTGCTGGCGAACGCCGCCAACGACATGACCGTGGGCGAGATGCGGCAGCTGTCGTCGCACGACGCGCTGCACTTTTCGCGGGACGACTACTACCGGCTGATCGACGCCAAGACGGCTTCGCTCATGGCCGCGGCCTGCGAGCTGGGGGCCATCACCGGGGCCCCGCGGTACCGGGCGCAGCTCAAGACCTTCGGGCGCGAGCTGGGGCTGGCCTTCCAGATCGCCGACGACCTGCTGGACTACACCGCCGACAGCGCCGTCACCGGCAAGCCCACGGGGCTGGACCTGCGCGAGCACAAGGTCACCCTGCCGCTGATCGCCGTGCTGCCGCACCTGTCGCGCGCCGAGCGGGCCCGCGTGGACGCGCTGTTCGCCGACCCCGAGCCGGACGACGACTCCATCGCCGGGGTGGTGGAGGTGGTGCGGGCCCGGGGCGGGCTGGAGTTTGCGCGGGAGGCGGCACTGGAGTGCGCCGGCCGCGCCGCCGACGCGCTGGACGGGCTGCCGCACGGCCCCGCGCTGGACGCGCTGCGCGACGGCATCGTGTACGCCGTGGAGCGCCAGCGCTGAATTCGCGGGCGGGCGGCACTCGTCTTGCCTGCGGGCTGGGCGAACGCCGCACGACCACCAGATGAACGGGTTGGGGAGGTGAGATGAGCGTAGGCGGACGCCGGCGCGCGGGCCGGATGCTGGTGGTGGTGCTGGTCGGGCTGCTGCTTGGGGCGCTGCTTTCGGAGCTGGCGATGCGGTTCATGCCCGACAGTACGGCGCGGACGTTCTTCACCACGTCGGTGGCGGCCGCGTTCGGGCCCCTGGTGGTGGACCTCGTCGCGATTGGCTTTACCCTCGGTCCGCTGGTGCTGCGGCTGGATTTCCTGAGCGTGCTGGGCGTCCTGGTCGTCGCGCTGGCCGTGCGCACCTGGCTGTAGCCGCCGCACCCGATCCCATCAGCGAGCCCTCTCCGACCGTCGCGCCGGAGAGGGCTTCGTGTGCCCCACCAGGAGCAGCTTGAAGGAGAAGCCGATCTTCGCTTCGCCTCTCCGTCCTGTGTGGGAGGCAATACCGAACGCGCCCCTGTGATCCTGAGGGAGCCGCCGCGCAGGTCAGTTGCGCGCGTGCGCTCTGAATGTAAAAGCCCGACGTCGGCAGGCGTTCAGCAGGTGTGGCAAGCTCAGCGCCGCGCCCCCTCCGCTCGCTTAGGCTCGCACCTCCCCCAAAAACCCTGGCGGAGGTTGAACTGCGCATTCATCCCCACACGGGGTGCGCGCAATGCGGATGACTCAGGATGACTGGGTCGCCTTGCCGCGCCCGCACGAGCGGCGCCGCTCACGGGCAGGACACGGCGGCGCCGGGCGCGTCAGGCCGTTCCGTGGCCGTGCATCTGCTTGCCGCCCAGGACGTGCACGTGCAGGTGCGGCACCGTCTGCCCGCCCTCGTCCCCCGCGTTGATGACCACGCGGTACCCGCGCTCCGCCACCCCCTCCTGCTCCGCCACCTTCCTGACCACCATCAGCAGGTGCCCGGCCAGCGCGTGGTCTTCGGGCGTAAGGTCCGCGATGGACGGGATCGGCTTGCGCGGGATCACCAGCACGTGCACCGGCGCGGCGGGGTTGATGTCGCGGATGGCGACGCAGTGCTCGTCCTGGTACACAAAGCTGCCGGGGATCTCGCCGTCGATGATCCTGCTGAAAATCGTCTTTTCCGCCATGGGTGTCGGGGGGTTCGGTTGATGGGGATGCGCTGAACGGCCAGCGGGGCGCGGGTCGGGAGATCGCGGGATCGTGCCGGCCACGAAATCCGCCTTGAGCCTTTTTCGCCGATGGCCACGCCCGTCAGGCTACGGGGCAGAGCAGCGCGCTCCACCACTCTTCTTCCTCGTCGATGCGGACGATGCGAAAGCCCACGGCCTCCGCGTCGTGCATCACGGCGGGCGCCTCGGCGCGCAGGATGCCGCTGACGATCAGCCGCCCCTGCGGGGCCGCGCCGAGCACGTCGCGGAACGCGGGAAGGAGGGGGCGGATGATGCCGCTGAGGATGTTCGCCAGCACCACGTCGAAGCGGCCCAGCCCCGCAACGAGCTCCGCGTCCGCCATCGCTTCGACGATGCGGACGCGGTCCTCCACCTCGTTCCGCTCCAGGTTCTCGCGCGCGTTCAGGTTGGCGTCGGGGTCGTACTCCACGGCGACCACCTCCGCCGCGCCCAGCATGGCCGCCGTGATCGCCAGGATGGCGCTGCCGGAGCCCACGTCCAGCACCCGGTCCCCGGGGCGCAGCGCGTCGTTCAGCAGGCGCAGGCATCCGCGCGTGGTGGCGTGCTCGCCCGTGCCGAACGCCATCTGCGGGTCGATGTCCACCACCACCTGCCCGGGCCGCGCCTCCCACTCCGTCCAGGTGGGCTTCACCACGATGCGCTCCGTCACCTGGCGCGGCGCCAGCCCTTCGCGCCACCTGGCGGCCCAGTCCTCGTTGGCCTGCCAGCGCCAGTGGACCTCCGGCGCCGCCGCGGAGGGCAGCTCTTCCGCCAGCGCGTCGCGCAGCTCCGCCACGTACGCCTCCGGATCGCGCGGCTCGGGCAGGTAGGTCACCACGCCCCCCTCGGCCTCCTGCACCGCCCAGCTTCCCCGCCCCACCAGCACCTCGGCGGCCAGGGGGAGCAGCTCGGGATCCGCCATGCGGATGGTGAGGACCAGCCAGCGCTCCGGCTGCGCCGTCACGCCGCGAACGCGTCGCGCACGCGGCTCCAGAAGCCCTTGCCGCGCCGCGTCCCCGCCGCCGGAACGGGGTCTTCCAGCTCCGCCAGCTGGCGGAAGAGCGCCTCCTGGTCGGGACTGAGCTCGGTGGGCGTCCACACGTGCACGCGCACCTGCTGGTCACCCCGGCCGCCGCCGCCCAGGTAGGGCAGCCCCTTGCCGCGCAGCGTGAAGGTTTCGCCGCTCTGGACGCCCGCGGGGATGCGCACCTTCTCCTCGCCGTACACCGTGGGCACCTCCACCTCGCGCCCCAGCGCCGCCTGGCTGAACGAGACGGGAAGGTCGTAGATCAGGTCGCTCCCCTCGCGGATGAAGCGCGCGTCCTCTTCCACCTCGATCACCACGATCACGTCGCCGCGGGGGCCGCCGCGCGGGCCGGCGTTCCCCACCCCGCGCATGGTCAGGTAGTTGTCGCTGCTCACGCCCGCCGGGATGTCCACGTCCAGCGTGTGCTCGCCGCGCTGGCGGCCGTCGCCGCTGCAGGTCTTGCACGGGTTCTTGATGACGCGGCCTTCGCCGCGGCAGGTGGGACAGACCGACGCGCTGACGAACTGGCCGAAGACGCTGCGCTGCACCGTGCGCACCTGTCCCGCGCCCTGGCAGGTGGTGCAGGTGTCTGCGCCGCCCTCGTCCGTGCTCCCCGCGCCGTTGCAGGTGGCGCACGGATCCAGCGCGCGGATCAGCACCCGCTTGCGCACCCCTGTCGCCACCTCCTCCAGGGTGATGGGCACGCGGATCTGCAGGTCCTTGCCCTTCTGCACGCCCCCGCGGCCGGTGCGCCCGCCAAAGCCCTCGAAGCCCCCGCCGAACCCGAAGTCGCGCATGAAGATGTTCAGCGCGTCCTCGAAGCCGAACCCGCCAAAGCCGGCGCCGGCCCCGGCGCCGCCGCGCTTTACCCCCGCGTGGCCGTAGCGGTCGTACGCGGCGCGCTTCTCGGGATCGCGCAGGATCTCGTAAGCCTCGGTGGCCTCCTTGAACTTGTCCTCCGCCTCCCTGTCGCCGCCGTTGCGGTCCGGGTGGTACTGCAGGGCAAGCTTGCGGTACGCCTTCTTTATGGACTCGCCGTCGGCGGCCTTTTCGACCCCGAGGACCTCGTAGTAGTCTCGCACGGTGCTCATCATGGCGCTTTCCGCATGTGTATCAGCTTCCTCTGTCTCGACGACTTCCCGACCCCCAGTGCCCAGTGCCCAGTGCCCAGTGCCCAGTGCCCAGTGCCCAGTGCCCAGCCGGCTATTCCCTATTCCCTATTCCCTATTCCCTATTCCCTATTCCAGCAGCTCCGACACCATCGCCGACGCCCCCTCCACCATTGCGATCACCCGCTCGTACGGCATCCGCGTCGGCCCGATCACCCCCACCACGCCTTTCAGCTCGCCCAGGCGGTACTCCGAGGTCACCAGCGTGAACCCGGAGAGCGCCGGGTCCGCATGCTCTCCCCCGATGGTGATCCGCAGCCCGTCCGCGGCGCCGCGGTTGGCGACCGCGTTCTTCAGCAGGTCGCGCTGCTCCGTGAGGGAGATCAGGGAGCGGAGCCGCTCGCCGGAGTTGAACTCCGGCTGCTCGGCCAGCACCGCCGCGCTCCCCAGCAGCACCTCGTCCTGCCCCGCCGTCACCGGCGCGAACCACTCCTCGCCCGACTGCAAAAACACGTTCAGCAGCCCCGCGCCCGGATCGTCGGAAGGCACGCTGTCGCGCAGCCGCACGGGCAGGGTCGCGCGGATCTCGCGAAGGGTGTGCCCGGCCAGCCGCTCGTTCAGCAGCGCGGCGACCGACGCCAGCGCCGTCGCCGGGATCGCCGCCGGCACGTCCACGTAGATGGTGCGGACACCGGCCGCCCGCAGCGACATGACCAGCAGCACCCGCGACTCGTGCACGGCGATCAGGTCCAGCCGCTCCAGCATGGCCTCTTCCATCCGCGGCGCCACGGCGATCCCCAGCTCCTGCGTCAGCAGCCCCAGCACCTGTGCGGCGCGGCGCAGCAGCCGCTCGATGGCCGCACCCTCGCCCCCCTGCAGCAGTTCCGTCCGCAGCGCCGCCTGCTCGGCGCTGGTGAGCGACGGTCGGTCCATCAGCGCGTCCACGTACAGCCGGTACGCCAGGTCCGTGGGAACGCGCCCGGCGGAGGTGTGAGGATGGTACAGGTACCCTTTTTCCTCCAGGTCGCTCATGGTGTTGCGCACCGTCGCGGGAGAAATGCCCAGCCGGAACCGGCGCGCCACGTTGCGGCTGCCGGCCGGCTCGGCGGTCTCCACGTAGGTGCGGATCACCGCTTCCAGGATCTGGTGCTCGCGCTCGGAAAGGGGTTCGCCCGTGCTCATGGTGCGCAGTGGGAAATCGGCCGCAAAACCCGATGAATCTGCCCGCCGGCGGCTGCGCGGTCAATCCCGCGCGCCGCCGGCTCTTCCCTAAAACCTCCGGCGCCCGCCGTGCGCGGATGCGCCGGCCCCGGCTGCACGGCAAGAACGGGGACGCCCCGCGTGCGCCGATCCGGCCGGCAGCGCGCGCCGAATGCTGTCAAAGCTGCAGGGCCGGCACCCGCTCGCACTCGGTTTCCGCCGCGGACGCCATCTGCACCGCCAGGGTATCCAGCAGCAGCCATCCCTCCGCCGTCAACCGCAGCCGGTCCGCGCGCTCCGCCGCCCACCCGCGCTCCGCCCACTGCGCGGCAAGGGCGCGGACCGCATCCCCCGCGTCCTCCAGCGGCCACCCCTCGTCCGTCCGCAGACGCAGCCAGGCGCGCTCCAGCCCGCCCGTGTCCTCGTCCACCGTCTCCTCCGCCTCGGTGGGCAGCCGGCCGGCGGCCACGCGGTCGCGGTAGTCGTCCCAGCCGCGCACGTTCCACCGCCGCAGGGGCGGATAGAAGGCGTGCGATCCGGGGCCCAGCGCCGCGTACGGCTCCCCCGTCCAGTAGACGAAGTTGTGGCGCGAGCGGCGGCCCGCGCGCCCGAAGTTGCTCACCTCGTAGTGCTCGAACCCCGCCGACGTCAGCGTGTGGTGCGCCAGCAGGTACTCGTCGGCGTAGCGGTCCTCGTCCGCCAGCGTCTCGCGCCCTTCGCCCACCCAGCGCCCCAGCGGCGCCGCGGCCTCCGCCGTCAGGCCGTAGAGCGAGACGTGCTCCGGCTCCAGCAGCAGCGCGCGGAACAGGTCCTGGCCCCAGTCGCGCCCCAGCCGGTCCGGCACGCCAAAGATCAGGTCGATGCTCACGTTGCCGATCCCCGCCTGGCGCGCCGCCGCGAAGGCGCGCGCGGGGCCTTCGGGCCCGTGCAGCCGGCCCATCCACTTCAGCGTGGGCTCGTGGAACGTCTGCGCGCCCAGGGAGATGCGGTTCACCCCCGCGGCCCGCCAGCCGCGCGCCACCTCGGGCGTAAAGCTTTCCGGGTTGGCCTCGCACGTCCACTCCGCGCCGTCGTCCCAGCGCGCCCAGGGATACAGCCGCTCGCGCAGCGCCGCCATGGCGTGGGGCCCCAGCAGCGACGGAGTGCCGCCGCCCACGTAGACGGTGTCCAGCCGCAGCGGCGCCGTCCACCCGCGCTCCTGCGCCAGCATCCGCATCTCCCCCGCGACCGCGTCCAGCCAGTCGGCCGTGGGCGCCTCGCGCGTGGCCTGCACCGCGAAGTCGCAGTACGAGCACCGCCGCGTGCAGAACGGCACGTGCAGGTACAGTGAACGCGGCCGGTCGTCCGCGGATCGGTGGATGTCGGTCAACGGATTGCGCTGCATGGGGATAACGACACCGGAGCCCGCCCCGCGTTCCGCCGGGGGACGAGGGGACCAGGGGGACCAGGGGGACCAGGGGACCAGGGGACCAGGGTGTCGCGAAGTCCTCTCCGCGAGCTGCATCCCTCGCCGTGTCGAGCGTTTTCGCGATCCTCCCTCGCCGCGGATCAACGGAGCCGGAACTGCTTCCCCGGCAGCGACTCCGCCAGTTCCCGCAGTTCCAGCCCGAGCAGCGCCGCGAGCGTGAGGTTGGTGGGCATGCCCGCCGCCGCCGCGAGGTCGTCCACGTGCCGCGCCTCCTCCGCCAGCAGGCCGTAGACGCGCGCCTCGTCCGGTGCCAGGTCCGCGGGCGGCGTCCGGGGCATGAGGACCGCCGCTGCCGGCCCGGACGCATCCGCGGCCGCCGCGCGTCCGGCGAGCGCGTGCGGAGCCACGCCCACCCCGTGCAGCTCCTCCAGGATGTCCCGCGCCGAGGTGACCAGCCGCGCCCCCTCCTTCAGCAGCTGGTTGGTCCCCGCGCTCGCGGCCGACCCGATCTCTCCCGGAACGGCGAACACCTCCTTCCCCAGCTCCAGCGCGAATTCAACCGTGTGGCGGGCGCCGCTCTTCTCGCCCATCTCCACCACCAGCACGCCCGAGCTGAGTGCCGCGATCAGGCGGTTGCGGCGAGGAAAGTTCCCCGCCAGCGGCTCCTCGCCCGGTGCCAGCTCCGAGATCAGCAGCCCCCGCTCGCGCACCCGGTGGAACAGGCGCTCGTTGTCCTGCGGATAGATGCGGTCGACGCCGTGCCCCAGCACCCCCACCGTGGCGCCGCCCGCGTCCAGCGCCGCCGTCTGCGCCACCGCGTCGATCCCCTTCGCCATCCCGCTGGCGACGCCGTACCCCGCCCGTGCCAGCTCGTACGCCAGCCGCGAAGCCACACGCCGTCCGTAGTCCGTCGGCGCGCGCGTGCCGACGATGCCGATCGCCGGCTGCGCCATCAGGTGCACGTCGCCCAGCGCGTACAGCACGAACGGCGGATCGGCCAGCGTGCGGAACGACTGCGGATACACGGGGTCCGCCTGCGTCACAACGGTGGCGCCCACGCGGTCGAGCGCATCCACCGCCGCCCGCGCGCGCCGAAGCCCCTCCCCCGTCCCGGCCGCGGCGACGCGCCGCGCGAACTCGCGCCCGAACCCCGGCACCTCCGCGATCTGCGCGGCCGGCGCGCCCAGCACGCGCTCCACCGACCCGAAGCGGGCCAGCAGCGCCGTCGTGCGCGCCGGCCCCATCCCGGGCACGATCGCCAGGCGCAGCAGGGTCTCGATCGTCGTGTGATCCGTCGTCGGCATCGGGCGGGGGGCGTGAGCGCGAGAGCGAGGCTACGCCCTAACGATACCGCCGCCAGGACAGACGCCGGAAGGGCTGGCGGGAAGTAGGTACGCGCACTGGCGGGATGCGAACCACACGGTCGGAGACACCCGCGTATCGTCTGCCAAAGGCCGGATGCCCTGCGTTACCAATCTGTCGTAATGGGACCGCTGCTGGCCGTCCGGCGTATGCAAAACGCTACAGGGCTCTAGGAGTCTGCCCCACGTGGCCTTGATTTCAGGCGCCCGAAGCGCGACAGTTAGAATGCAACCTGCACCGGTGAGGGAACCGTGTCGATCAAGCAACGGATCGCGAACTTGCGGAAGACGCGCGAACCCCGGCCCGGAGCTTTGGCGAAGGGCGACGGCACGAACGCGAGCGCGCCAGAGTCAGCGGCGGTGAGCTTCAACGTGAAGGATGGAACCGCGACGTTCCATTTCAGCAGTTCGACAGCGCCACCGGCAGATCTGGAAGTCTCGTCCGAGTGGCTCATCTTCGTGTCGGACTACGTCCGCGTCCGGCGCGCGTTTCCCTCGGACGTACAGATGGCGGAGTCGCTGGGGCTCGACCGTAGCCGGCTGATTGCCTGGAAAAAGGGCTCCAGCACCCCGCGGCTGGAGCACGTGCGGTACCTTGCGGATGTCGCGACCACGGTGGACGCGCTCGAGCGCGTTTTTCACCCCGCGGTGATCGCTGACTGGCTGACCGCTCCCAAGTTCGAATTCGCGGACCAGTCTCCCCTGGAGATGTTGCGGGGGGGACACCTTGCCGAGGTGTTGCAGAGTGTGAACGCAGCGGAACACGGCGCATACATCTGATGCCCTGCTGGCGGGTGTTCCCGTGGAAGCGGGGCGCCGCCGATGGGGCGCCATTCTCGGCCCGCTACATACCGCCCGCCGGCACGCAGACCGGCGGGCGGTTCGACCTCGGCACGCCGTCGGTGCTTTATCTCGCGCAGAGTCCGGCACACGCGCTCGCGGAACTGCTCCAGGGACATCGCGGAAAGGCAATCACATCCGAGCACCTGGTCCGCAGCGATCCCAACCTCCCCGGCACGTACTACCCGCTCTCGCTGGTCAGGGCAGCCCTTCCGGAGGAAATTGAGGACCGCATCGCGGATCTTGCGAATCCGTCAGTTCTCCTAACGCTCGACGTCCGGCCGGACCAGCTCGCGTCCCATGATCGCGAGGTGACCAGGGCCATCTCACGGCGTATGCATGCGGCCGCTGCACGATACGCGGGGTTCCGATGGTGGTCCGCGCTCACGGGAGAGTGGCACGTCACGGTGCTCTTCCTCGATCGCGCCGATGTGGCATCGATCGACTACACGGTTCCCGAACCACTGGACATCAGCCATCCCGCCATCAGCGAAGCGGCCCGGTTCCTCGGCATCTCCCTGACGCCGGCCTGACGACGGCTTCACGGCCGCCACGGCGCCTCTTCCTCGTCGCCCGCGTTTTCTTCCGCCAGCACCTGGGCGGCGTGGGTCCACAGGGCCTCGAGCAGCGGGTCCAGGCCGCGCTGCGCCACCGCCGAAATCACGAACTGCCCCCACGCCTCGGGCGCGTGCACCCTGGGCGCGGGCCAATCCGGCGGCAGCAGGTCGGCCTTGGTGAACACCACCGCGTGCGGCTTTGCGGCCAGCTCGGTGGAGTAGCGGCGAAGCTCGTCGCGGAGCTTTTCGTACTCCGCCTGCGGCTCCAGCGCGTCGGCGGGGATCATGAGCGCCAGGGTGCGGGTGCGCTCGATGTGGCGCAGGAACTGGTGCCCAAGGCCCTTTCCTTCGTGCGCGCCCTCGATGATCCCCGGGATGTCGGCCATCACGAAGGTGCGGCTGCCGGACAGCTGCACCACGCCCAGGTTGGGCGTCAGCGTGGTGAACGGGTAGTCCGCCACTCGCGGCGTGGCCGCCGAGACCGCCGAAAGCAGCGTGCTCTTTCCCGCGTTGGGCTCGCCCACCAGCCCCACGTCCGCGATCAGCTTCAGCTCCAGCGCAATCCGCCGCTCCTGGCCGGGCTCGCCGGGATCCGCGCGGCGCGGCGCCTGGTTGGTGGCCGTCGCGAAGCGCGCGTTCCCCCATCCGCCCTTGCCGCCCCTGGCCACCACCAGCTCGTCGCCGTCGCGCAGCAGCTCGCCCAGCACCTGCTCCGACTCCACGTCGCGGACCACGGTGCCGGGCGGCACGCGCAGCACCAGGTCTTCGCCGCTGCGGCCGGTGGAATTGCTTCCGAAGCCCCTGGCCCCATTCTCGGCCCTGTACTGCTGGCGGTAGCGGTAGTCCATCAGCGTGGTGAGCTGCGCGTCGGCCCGCAGGATGACGTCCGCGCCGCGCCCGCCGTCGCCGCCGTCGGGGCCTCCGCGCGGGGTCATGGACTCGCGCCGCATGGACGAGGCCCCCGGGCCGCCGTCGCCCGCCTTCACGTTGATCTCCGCGTAGTCCAGGAACACCGCGTCTCCCCGTCCGTCGTATGGATGTGGTCGTGCCGGATGTGCCGCGGTGCGACTGATTACGGCAACTGCTTACGGCAACTGCCGATGCGGGCGTGCCCCTCCGCTGCGCTGCGGGTCGGGCTGCGCGCGCCGTAGGCAACGA
>JAHWJJ010000100.1 GCA_019348475.1 Gemmatimonadota bacterium
CGTCGTGCAGCTCGGCGTGGATCAGGTGCACCTGGCGCAGGTTGGGCTGCGTGGGATCGGCGCGCACGCGCGACCGGTGCTTGACCGTCTCCCCTGCGTGCGCGTCGCCTTCCACGCCCAGCCCGGCGACCAGGCGGATGAACAGCTCGTTCGACTTGCTGAACGAGTGTGCGGGGCTGCGGCTTACCGCCGTCACGATGCCGGCAGCTGACGACATGCGCCCTCTGAGCTGTGGATGAGGATTCGGGTTCTGTGGATCAGTGCGCACGCCAGTCGCACGCGCATTGGATGCAGTCGCAGTTGGGCAACGACTCGTCAGATTGCAGGTACGTGACTCACCCGAGCCGCGATGCCTCGTAGGCAGGAAAGCCGGCGGGGGAGATGATATCGATGGTGCCGTAGCTGCGGAGTACGAGGAGATCGTTGTCCCCCGTCACGATACACGCGCAGGCACCGGCTCGTGCGGTTGCGATTACGAGATCGTCGTCGGGATCACGACACACCGGGTTGGGCAGGGGAGGGGGATCGACGACCTCCATCACCGAGCGGAGCAGCGCCGCGTTGGCGGCTGCAAGATCCGGCGTGAGCCGGAACTTTCGCACGAGCTTCTCCTCGTATTCCTGGAGCAGCCCGGCAGAGGTGACCACTTCGTGCGCTTCGGCGCAGTGCTCCAGCAACTGTGCGCAGCGACCCCGCGAGACGAACGCCGCAATGAGCACGTTCGTATCAAGAACCACCCTCACGACACGGCGCGGAACACGTCCTCGTCGCTGAGGTCGCCCTGACCGGTGTTCCGCATGTGTGCGAGCGTTTCTTCGCGGAGTTCGCGAAACCGCCGCACGAAAAAGTACTTCTTGAGCGCCTCGCCAACGATCACGCTCGCGGAAACACCCTCGGACCGCGTTGCTTCATCCAGCGCGGAACGCACCTCATCCGACAGGTCTACGGTGATGCTGAACGCCATCTCCACGCTCCGGTTCAGGACAGCCCTTACACCAAAGGTATGCAAGCCATCCCCGGCGGACAACCCGTGAATCCGGGGTCCGCGCCATTGAAAAGCCGAATCCGCGCCGTCAACTCCGTAGCGTCGTGAAGTCCGGGAATCGGTGGATGTGCGCGCCAGCCCTCACGCATCGCCCGCGACGCAGACGCTCGATGCTCTGGCCCTGCTCTCGGAACGATCGCGAACGCGGATCAGGAGGGCGCGGCCGCGGGGCCGCGATCGGCGTAGCCGTGCGGGTGGGCGCTGTGCCAGGCCCACGCGCTCTCCACGATTTGCCGCAGCTCGCCGTACCGCGGGGCCCAGCCGAGCTCGGCGCGGATGCGCTCGCTGGACGCCACCAGCACCGCGGGGTCACCCGGGCGGCGGGGGCCCACCTCCGCCGGGATGGCGTGCCCGGTGACGGCGCGGCAGGTCTCGATCACCTGGCGCACGCTGAAGCCGCGGCCGTTGCCCAGGTTGTAGGTGCGGCTGCCGCGGTCCAGCGCGCGCAGCGCCCGCACGTGCGCATCCGCCAGGTCCGCCACGTGGACGTAGTCGCGCACGCAGGTGCCGTCGGACGTATCGTAGTCGTCGCCGTAGATGGTGACCTTTTCCCGCTGCCCCAGCGCGCACTGCAGGACGATCGGGATCAGGTGCGTCTCCGGGTCGTGGTCCTCGCCCAGCTCCGGCGAGACGGCGCCCGCGGCGTTGAAGTAGCGCAGCGCCGCGTACCGAAGGCCGAAGCGGTCGTCCATCCAGCGGAGGATGCGCTCCAGGATGAACTTGCTTTCGCCGTACGGGCTGCCGGGGTCGATGCGCGTCTCCTCGTCGATGGGAATGCGCTCCGGGAGGCCGAACAGGTTTGCGGTGGACGAGAGGATGAAACGCCGCACGCCGTGGTCGACGGCGCTCTCCAGCAGGTTAAGGCCGTTGCGCACGTTGGCGCCCAGGTGCAGGAACGGCTTCTCCATCGACTCACCCACCAGCGTCTGTGAGGCGAAGTGCAGGATGCCCTCCGGCCGGTGCTCCGCCAGCACGCGGTCGATCGCATCCCGGTCTTCCAGGCGGCCGTGGAAGAGCGTCGCATCCGGATGCACGGCCGCGCGGTGGCCCTGCGACAGGTCGTCGAACACCACCACGCGGTCGCCCGCCTCCACCAGCTGGCGCACCACCGCGCTGCCGATGTATCCCGCCCCGCCCGTCACCAGCAGCTTCATCGTCCCTCCGCCCCGGTTCGAGGGCTCCCGCTCGCCAGCCCGCTCCCCGACTCGCCCATTCTCCGGCATCTCCCGTCGAAGCTCTTCCGCCGCTGCCCAGGTCAGGGGAGAAATGCGGCGCGGGTGCCAGCCGCCGGAAGAATACGGGCGACTCCCGCCGGCGCGCCACTCGGGCCACGCCCGCCTGCCCGAGCGGACGGCCGCCGACGGCTGGAGTGGCCGGAGCGCGGATCACGCGCTATGGTTCCCGGATGGAATCAAGGGCAAGGATGGGGACGACCCCTCGCGAGCCTTCCCCCACCAGAGCGCCGGCGGACGACCCGCGCCCGGGCGAGCGAAACGTGCGCGTCGCCATCATCGGCAGCGGGTTCGGCGGGCTGGGGACGGCGATCCGGCTGAAGCAGCAGGGGATGGACGACTTCGTGGTGCTGGAGCGCGCGGGGGACGTGGGCGGCACCTGGCGCGACAACACGTATCCCGGCTGCGCGTGCGACGTGCAGTCGCACCTGTACTCGTTCTCCTTTGCGCCCAACCCCGACTGGAGCCACAGCTTCTCGCCCCAGGCGGAGATCCAGGCGTACCTGCAGCGCTGCGCCCGCGACTACGGCGTCCTTCCGCACGTCCGCTTTCACCACCAGGTCGCGGACGCGCGATGGGACGAGGAGGCGCGGCTCTGGCGCATCCAGACCTCGCGCGGCCCGCTGGCGGCGCGGGTGCTGGTGATGGCGGCCGGCGCGCTGAGCGACCCCGTGGTCCCCGACCTCCCGGGGCTGGACGGGTTCCAGGGCGGCGCCTTCCACAGCGCGCGATGGGACCACGGGTTCGACCTGCGCGGCAAGCGCGTGGCGGTGATCGGCACGGGCGCATCCGCCATCCAGTTCATCCCCCAGATCCAGCCGCAGGTGGCGCGGCTGTACGTGTTTCAGCGCACGCCGGCGTGGATTCTGCCGCGCCAGCAGCGCGTGCTGCGCAGCGCGGAGCAGCGGCTGTTCCGCCGGATCCCCGGCGCGCAGCGGGCGGCGCGGGGAGCCATCTACCTGGCGCGCGAGGCGTTCCTGCTGGCCTTCCGCAGCCCGCGGGCGGCGAGGACGGCGCAGAGGGTCGCGCTGTGGCACATGCGCCGGAGCATCCCCGACCCCGCGCTGCGCCGCAAGCTGACGCCGGAGTGGACGATCGGGTGCAAGCGCGTGCTCCTCTCCAACGACTACCTTCCCGCGCTGGCGCAGGGCAACGTGGAGGTGGTGACGGAGGCGATCGCGGAGGTGCGCGCCCGCTCGGTGGTGACGGCGGACGGGGCGGAGCGCGCGGTGGACGCCATCATCTTCGGCACGGGGTTCCAGCCCACGGACCCGCCGCTGGCGCGGCACACGTGCGGGCGCGGCGGGCGCACGCTGGCGGAGGTGTGGGCCGGCAGCCCGCGCGCGCACGTGGGGACGACGGTCGCGGGCTTTCCCAACCTGTTCATGCTGATGGGGCCCAACACGGGGCTGGGGCACACCTCGGTCGTCTACATGATCGAGGCGCAGATCGAACACCTGCTGGGCGCGCTGGGGCACATGCGGGCGCACGGCGCCGCGGCGCTGGAGCCGCGGCCGGAGGCGCAGGAGGCGTTCGTCGCCGCGATCGACCGGCGGATGACGGGGACGGTGTGGACGTCGGGCGGATGCCGCAGCTGGTACCTGGACGCGACCGGCCGCAACTCAACCCTGTGGCCGGACTTCACCTGGCGCTTCCGCCGCCGCGTCGCCCGCTTCGACCCCGCGGAGTACACGATGGAGCCGGAGCGCGGGCCAACGGGGGCGGACGGGGGCGGGGGCGGATGCGGCATCCCGGCGGGATGAGCGGGTAAACCCGCCGCAGGGACAGCGATCAGCCCCGTGTCTCGGCTCGCGGAGCTCGCCGAACGGGGCTTCAACCACGGAATGGCCGGGGCCCGCGGACGCAGCCGATTCCATCCTCCTCTCATCGATCAGAGCCATGCCCGACCGGCCCCTCCGCCTCGCCGAGCGCATCGAAAGCCTGGCCGCGCGCCTTCTCGTCCACCTTCCCGGGCGGGTGCACGTGCGCCTGTCAGGGGAGCCGCCGGTGGTGGTGGACGGGCGCACGCTGGACCCGCACGTGCAGCTGGTGCGCGCGCTGCGCCGCAAGCGCAACCCGCACCCGCTCTGCGGGCCCACGCTGCGGGAGGGGCGCGAGCGCTATCGGCGCGAGGCGCTCCTCTTCCGCGGGCCCGTGACGCAGGTGGGCGCCGTCCGCGACTTCACCATCCCCGGCCCGGGCGGGCCCCTGCGCGTGCGCCACTACGCGCCCGCCGCCGACGGCCCGCGGCCGCTGACGGTGTACCTGCACGGCGGCGGCTTCACCATCGGCGACCTGGAGACGCACGACGAGGCGTGCCGCATCCTCTGCCGCCACGCCGCGGTGCACGTACTGGCGGTGGAGTATCGCCTCGCGCCCGAGCATTCCTTCCCCGCCGCGCTGGACGACGCGCGCGCGGCGCTGCGGTGGGCACAGGCGCACGCGGCGGAGCTGGGAGCGGACCCCGCGCGCGTGGCCATCGGCGGAGACAGCGCGGGGGGCAACCTGGCCGCGGTGACCGCCATCCAGACCCGGGGCGACCGTCCGCCCGCCGCGCAGCTGCTCATTTATCCCGTGGCGGACACGCGGAACAGCCGGCCCTCGCAGCAGCGGTTCGGGCAGGGATACTTTCTGAGCGACGAAGACCGTGCGGCGTTTACGGGATATTACCTGGACGGCACCGGCGTCCCCGAGCGCGACTGGCGCGTGTCGCCGCTGTACGCGGACGACCATTCAGGCCTGGCGCCCGCGCTCGTGGCCACCGCCGGCTTCGACATGCTCCGCGACGAGGCTGACGCGTACGCCGACGCGCTGCAGGCGGCCGGCACGCCCACCCGCCGGATGTGCGCGGACGCGCACGGCCACGGTTTTCTGCACATGACCGGCGTCTCTCCCGGCGCGCGGCAGGCGATGGTGCGGGTGGCGGAGGAGTGGCGGTCGCTGCTGGACGGCCTCGGTTGAGGATCGGAGATCGATAGGCCGAAACGGGGAGCCGCTTGCCATCCCGGGAGCAGCTTGCCCATCCCGCTATTCCCTGTTCCCTATTCCCTGTTCCCTATTCCCTACCATGGCCTCATCGCTCGCGAAAAAGGTGGTGCTGATCACCGGCGCGGCGCGCGGCATTGGCGCGGAAACGGCGCGGCGGCTGGCGGCGCGGGGCGCGCGCGTGTCGCTCGTCGGGCGCGAGCCGCACCTGCTGGCGGCCGTCGCGGCGGAGCTGGGGCCGGGGCACGCGTGGCACGAGGCGGACGTCACGGACCAGGCGGCGCTGGACCGGGCCGTGGCGGCCACGGTGCGCGAGCTGGGCGGCATCGACGTCGTTTTCGCCAACGCGGGGATCGCCAGCAACGGCACCGTGGCCGTGACGCCGGTAGAGGCGCTGGTGCGGACGATCGAGGTGAACCTGATCGGCGTCGTACGAACGGTCAGCGCCACGCTGCCGCATGTCACGGAGCGCCGCGGCTACTACCTGCTGATGTCGTCCGCGTCCGCGCTGGCCCCGCTGCCGGCGATGGCGCCGTACTCGGCGAGCAAGATCGCGGTGGAGCAGTTCGGGACCGCGCTGCGGCTGGAGGTGGCACACAAGGGCGTGGGGGTGGGGATCGCGCATCCCTCGTGGATCGACACCGACCTGGTCCGCGACCAGCAGCGGGAGCTGAGCACCTTCAGCCAGACGCTGGCCGCGCTCCCCGGCCCCTTCGGCAGGGTGACGCCGCTGGGGGAGTGCGTGGACGCGCTGGTGGACGGAATGGAGCGCCGCCGTCGCAAGGTGTTCGTGCCCAGGTCGCTGGCGCCGCTGGCCGCCATCCGCCAGTTCTTCACCAGCCCCATGGCCGAGCGCGCGACGCTGCGCAGCGCCGCGCGCATGGTCCCGCGCATGGAGGCGGAGGTCCTGGCCCTGGGCCGCGCCTTCGGCGAGCACAGCATGGGGTTCGCGAACGCACCGGAGGAGCCGTAGGAAAGGCGCGCCGCCTGCGAGAAGTTGGCGGACGATCGGGACCAGGCAGGAGCTACCCAGAGCCTTCGACCGGCTGCCAGTGCGTCAGAAGACGGAGACGCCGTGCATTCCGATGGACGGTGAAGATCCGCTCCTGCAACCCCACGCGAGGGCCCGGTGCGCTGGCTGAATGGATTGGCGGCCGTCCTTACCGGCGCGATCTACGGGATGAGCATCTTCCTCATCCTGATCCTGGCCGGGTCCATCGGCCTGGCGTGGTACGACCATTCGGAGCCGGCCTACTTTGGCGCGATGCTGCTCGGCGGCTACGGCGCCGCGCTGGCGTGGCCGCTGTTTGGGCTGATCGTCAGCGCAATGCTGGTTCTGCTGGCGCTCGCCATCCCCTGGCGGGAACTGCGGACGCCGCGGCGCGGGTCGGCGCTGCTGATGGGCGCCATCGCCCTGCACGCGGCGTGGCTGTTCGGCGTCGGGCCGCCCGCCTCGCGCACGGGCGTGTTCGTGGGCAAGTTCGTGTACGGGCATTACGGGTTCCGCCCCGATTACTTCATCCCGTGCGAGGACCCGGGGCGTCCGCTGCCGCGCGGCTCCAACCTGGTACAGGGTGCCTTACCGGGGGACTTTCCCCTGACGGCGGCCGTCAACGTCACCGAAAAGGGATGGCGAGGCAGCCATCCGAGAGATTGGCCCCCCACGCAGTCCGACAGCCACGGCACGCAGTACTGGCTGGTGCGTGTTCGGGGGACGCTGCAGGGCCCAGGGCAATACGGCCGGCCGGCGCTGATGCAGTACCTCCTGAAGGTGGACACCGTGCTGAGCGTCGCGCCCATCCGCCCATTCCAGGACGCGTGCGGCGTTTACGATCCGCCGCCTCGGTAGCGACGGCGCGCGAGTAAAACCCGTCCGCTCGGGCCGCCGCGGCTCGCTCTGCGCCGGGACGTGAAGCTCTCCCGCTGCCGTTAAACGGTCACCTACTGGCGAGCATCCTTTGCTACGCCGCGACCGGCCAGGGGGTCGGCCTTCCTCATTTCAACTCCGCGTCCTGCGCGTGAAGTTTACGATCGCTCGCGGTGCACACGAAATTGTGGGATTCGGTATCAGGACCCTGCCTGTTCCGGGCGCCGCAGTGGGGGGATGCGCCAGACGGCGAGCAGGGTAACGAATCCGAGCACCGCGATCCCCCAGAACACCACGTGCAGGCTCTCCGCCAGGCCTACGCGCAGCAGCGCCAGCACCTCCGCGGGGAGCCGGGCCGCGCGGGGGGCGGCTTCGCCCATCAGGTCCTGGATGCGGTCGAGCGACACGCGATCCTGCAGCCCCCGGCGCTCCAGGTGCCGCGCCATCCCGTAGTTCAGCACGCCTCCGAACAGCGCCGCGCCCAGCGCGTTCCCCAGGATGCGCATCAGCATGTTGCTGGCGGTGGCCACGCCCCGCTGCCGCCAGGGTACGCTGCTCTGGATGGCCACCAGCGACGTGCTGTTCACCAGCCCCATCCCGATGCCGATGATGAAGGAGCCGATCCCCGCCGGCAGCGCGCCGTACGGCGCCAGCATGGCGACCACCAGGCTCCCCGCCAGCAGGCACGCGCCCCCCGCGCGCACCAGGCGCGGCACCCCGATCTGGATGATGCGGCGACCCGCGTGGAACGCCGCCAGCGGCCACCCCAGCGTCATCGCCGAGAGCGCGAACCCCGCCAGCAGCGCAGACCCGCCCAGCACCCCCTGCACGTAGGTGGGCAGAAAGGTGATCAGGCCGATCATCATGATCCCCGACGTAAGCGTGGCCACGTTGGCGTAGCGGATCAGGTGGTCCCCCCACAGCTCCAGGTGCATCAGCGGGTCCGGCGCGCGGCGCTCCTGCCACACGAACAGCGCCAGCGCGACCGCGAACGCCGCGAACAGCGGCAGCACCGCCCGCACCCCCCACGCCCCCGCCTGCGTCAGCCCCAGCATCAGCGAGCCCACCCCCGCCAGCAGCAGCATGGCGCCCGCCCAGTCGATCCGCCGGGCCTCCGGCTCCACGCCCTCGTGCAGGTACAGCACGATCAGCACGATCGCGGCGATGCCGAATGGGACGTTGATCCAGAAGATCCAGGGCCAGCCGATGGTGTTGACGATCACCCCGCCCGCCAGCGGCCCCGCGATGGACGACGCGCCCCACAGCCCGCTGATGTATCCCTGCACCCGCCCGCGCTCCTCCAGCGCGTACAGGTCCGCCGCCAGGGTGGTGATCACGGGCTGCACCGCGCCCGCGCCCAGCCCCTGCAGAAAGCGTAGCGCCACCAGCATCCCCATGCTCCCCGCGAATCCGCAGAGAATGGAGCCGGCCAGGAACACCACCACGCCGCCGATGAAGACGGGCTTGCGCCCCACCAGGTCCGACAGCTTGCCGAACATGGGGATGGTGACCGCCTGCACCAGCAGGTACGACGAAAACACCCAGCTGTACAGCTGAAACCCGCCCAGCTCCGCCGAGATGCTGGGCATGGCCGTGGCCACGATGGTGACCTCGATGGCCGACATGAACATCGCCAGCAGCAGCGCCGTCAACACCAGGGCGCGGTGGGTGGTGCTTTCCTTCACACGTCACTCGATCTCCCGTTGGATGCCGCAGGCCCCGCTTCCGCCCCCGGCGGCGGCGACAACATCGGACCGCGCCGCCGCCGCCGCCACCCTGCCCGGTACATCCAGGATCGGTCCTGTGCGGCGGCGGGAGATCACGTCCGCCGTGGTGGAGAGCCCATGCGCCGGATCGAGCCGGAGACGGGCCCCTGCTGCCTCTCGTTTCGGCCGCGGGCCGGAATGCGCAGCGGCCCCGATCCACTGGATCGGAGCCGCTCTCCACACCCTCTTCCCTATTCCCTATTCCCTCTCCCTATTCCCTGCCTTCAGAGGCGGATCACACCTCCATGATCTCCGCTTCCTTGTGCTTCATCAGCTCGTCGATCCTGGCGATGTACTGATCGGTGAGCTTCTGCACTTCGGCCTGCTCGCGGCGCACGTCGTCTTCCGAGAGCGCCTCGTCCTTCTGGCGGTGCTTGATCTCGTCGTTTGCGTCGCGCCGCACGTTGCGCACGGCCACGCGCGCCTCTTCGGTCAGCTTGTGCAGCAGCCGCACGTACTCCTTGCGGCGCTCCTCCGTCAGCGGCGGGATGGGGATGCGGATGACGCTGCCGTCGTTGCTCGGATTGAGCCCCAGGTCCGACTCGCGCAGCGCCTTTTCCGTGGCCTTGATCAGGCTCTTGTCCCACGGCTGCACCATCAGCATGCGCGGCTCGGGAGCCGACACCGTGCCCACCTGGTTCAGGGGCAGCATGCTGCCGTACGCGTCGACGCGGACGGTGTCCAGCAGCGCCGGGCTGGCCTTGCCGGTGCGCACCCCGGCGAACTCGCGGCGCAGCGCCTCGATGGCGCCATCCATCCGCTGACGTGCTTTCTGCAGGCTGGGCATGGCGGTCCAGTACGCTCGTGTGGAAAGAGGAACAGAATGTCAGGCCTGAGCCCGGCGCTCCAGCCGGGGCGCGGGCGCGGCCTCGCTGTACACCAGGGTTCCGATGCGCTCGCCCACGACCGCGCGAGCCACCGCTCCGGGGGTGTCCAGGTTCAGCACCATGATGGGGATGCCGTTGTCCTTGCACAACGAGAGCGCCGCCGCGTCCATCACCCCCAGCTCGCGCGACAGCGCTTCCAGGTAGGTGATCTCGGGGATGAACTGCGCGTTCGGATCCTTCTTGGGGTCGGCCGTATAGACGCCGTCCACCTTGGTGGCCTTGATGATGATGTCGGCTTCCATCTCGATGCCGCGCAGCACCGCCGCCGTGTCGGTGGAAAAGTACGGGTTCCCCGTGCCGCCCGCAAAGATCACGATGCGGCCCTTTTCCAGGTGGCGGATGGCGCGCCGGCGGATGTACGGCTCGGCCAGCTGCTCCATGCGGATGGCGGTCAGCACGCGCGTCTCCAGGCCGCCGCGCTCCATCGCGTTCTGCAGGGCCAGGGCGTTGATCACCGTGGCGAGCATTCCCATGTAGTCGGCGCTCACGCGGTCCATCCCCTGCGCGCTGGCCGTGGTGCCCCGGACGATGTTTCCGCCCCCGATCACCAGCCCCAGCGCCACGCCCATCTGGTGCACGCGGCGGATCTCGTCGGTCAGCCGCTGCACCACCGGGGGGCTGATGCCAAACCCCTGCTCGCCCGCCAGCGCCTCCCCGCTGATCTTGAGCAGCACGCGCTGGTACGCGAGCGCCGGGGCCCCTTCCGCCGCCGCGGGCGAAAGGGGCGCGTGCGCCGTCGCGGGGTGTGCCCCGTCCGCCACCCTACTCGCCCAGGGCAAAGCGGGTGAACCGGCGCACCTCGATCTTTTCGCCGGTCTTGGCCGAGACCTCGGTGATCATCTGGCCCACCGTCTGGTCGGGGTTCTTTACGAACGGCTGCTCCAGCAGCGCCTGCTCGCTGTAGAACTTGTCGACCTTGCCGTCCACGATCTTGTCCCAGATGTGCTCGGGCTTGCCGCTCTCGCGCATCTGCTCGCGGTACACGGCGCGCTCGCGCTCCACCAGGTCGGCGGGAAAGTCCTCGCGGCGAATGGCCACCGGGCTGGCCGCGGCCACGTGCATGGCCACGTCGCGCACCAGCGCCTGGAAGGCGTCGGTGCGGGCCACGAAGTCGGTTTCGCAGTTCACCTCCACCAGCACGCCGATCTTGCCGCCCATGTGGATGTAGCTGCCGAT
>JAHWJJ010000477.1 GCA_019348475.1 Gemmatimonadota bacterium
GGGGATAGGGAATAGGTGGGGATCGAAGTTCTCCCTCGCCGCGAGGAACGGGCGGGGAGGCGCGCGGTGGTGGATTTTGTGCAGTGACGGGGATGCGTTCATCCCGGCCGCGGGGGAGCGGCGGGTGCGGACAGTCACACGGGGAGGAGCGATGCGGTGGAACGCGTGGGCGCGGCGGGGATCGGCCGCCGCATGGACGCTGATGCTGGCGGTGGCCGCTGGTGCGTGCGGCGGCGGGGACGGGGCGGCGGCCGGCAGGGAAGGCGCGGGCGAGGAGGGCGTGGGGGCGGGGCACCCCACGTTCACCGGCGCGGCGCCCGGCGGAACGCTGATCTTTCTGGCCGAAGGCGACGTGGACGACCTGAACCCGCTCACCTTCGACAACACGCAGTCGTACCAGATCGTCCACCTGCTGTTTCGCGCGCTGGCGCGCCGCGACAGCACGCTGAGCAACTACGTGCCCGACCTGCTGGAGTCGTGGGAGCGCCCCGACCCCTCCACGGTCATCCTCAAGGTGCGCCCCAACCTCAAGTGGCACGACGGCCAGCCGGTGACGGCCGAGGACGTGGTGTTCACCATCCAGCGGCAGCAGGACTCCGCCACCGCGTCGCCCCGGCAGGCCGACGTGGCGGCGGTGACCTCCGCGCGCGCCGTGGACCCGCAGACGGTGGAGGTCAAGCTCAACCGGACGGGGCCCAGCACCGTGAACGCGCTGCTGGAGGTGATCCCCGTCCCCAAGCACCTGCTGGAGAACGTGGAGCCCGCGCAGATGCGGTTCCACCAGTTCAGCCAGAAGCCCGTGGGCAACGGCCTCTTCCGCTTCGGCGAGTGGACCAAGGGGCAGCAGATCACGGTGGTCGCCAACCCCGACGCGCCCGAGGGGCGGCCGGCGCTGGACCGCATCGTGGTGCGCGTGGTGCCCGACGCCACCGCGCGCCTGACCCAGCTGATGAACGGCGAGGGGGACGTGGCCAAGATCACCCCCGAGCAGCGGCCGCAGGTGGAGAACGCGCCCAACCTGCACGTGCAGGGGGCGGCGCAGGTGCGGCCGGGGTGGATCGCCTTCAACCAGCAGAAGGCGCCGGTGAACGAGGCGGCGGTGCGCCGCGCGTTCCTGATGGCCGTGAACCGCGAGCAGATCGTCCAGGCGCAGTTCGGCGAGCAGGGCACGCCGGCGCTGTCGCCCATCCCGCCCGGCCTGCGCGAGCACAGCGCCGACGTGCGGCCCATCCCCCACGATCCCAACGCCGCGCGGCAGCTGCTGGAGCAGGCCGGCTGGCGCGACACCAACGGCGACGGCATCCGCGAAAAGAACGGGCAGCCGCTGCGCATCGAGGTGGAGGTCAGCTCGGCGGACCAGATGCGGAAGGACATGCTGATCTTCATGCAGCAGCAGCTGCGGCAGGTGGGGATCGACATGGCCATCCGCGAGATGGAGCGCGCCAGCTGGGTAGAGCGGCTGCGCGGGCGGGAGTTCATGGCCAGCTTCTGGGGATGGGGATGGGGCCCGGGGGTCATGGGGCCCAACGCCGAGATGCTCTTCCACTCGCGCAGCATTCCGCCCGCCGGCCCCAACTTCGCGGGGTACAGCAACCCGCGCGCGGACGCGCTGATCGACCAGATCCTGGTGGAGAACGACACCACCCGCGCCCGCGGCCTGTGGAAGCAGCTGGAGCAGCAGGTGATCGAAGACGCGGTGTACGCACCCATCTTCCTGGACCCCGAGTTCTACGCGGTCAACAACCGCTTCGCCAACGTCAAGTTCCGCGGCCCGGAGTGGTGGGAGGACGTGATCTTCTGGAGCGTCCCGGAGCACCGGCGGCTGCCCAGGGACCGGGCGGCGGCCCGGTGAGCGGGTGAGCGGGTGAAGGGGTGAAGGGGTGAAGGGGTGAACGGGTGCGCCCGCCCCCGAGAAGACGTCCGCAGAGACGCAGGGAGGCGGAGAGAGGAAGCCTTCCTCTCTCCGCGTCCCTGCGTTCAAGCGGGAGCAAGCCGGCGTTGCGCTGGCGCACCGAACGATGCGCGTCAGGTGGCGGTGGGCGCGTGGGCGGCGAGGGATGCGAGCAGGATCTCGGGGTGCTTCTCGGCGATCTGGAGCAGGCGCATGGCCGGCCCGCTGGGGTCGCGGCGCCCCTGCTCCCAGTTGCGCAGCGTCTTGACGCTGATTCACAGCGCCGCCGCGAACTCCTCCTGCGTCATCCCCAGCTTCGCGCGGATCTCCCGCGGGTCCGGCTCGCCCACGAACGTTACGCGCGCCGCCGTATCCTTGCCCTTCAGCCAATCAGCGGCCAGCCGCGTGTTCTCGAGCAGTTCCTGGAATGCATTGTCGTCCATCATCCACCTCATCGTTCTGGACCCAACAGGATCTGGAGCGCGCGCTTCTGTTCCGGTCGGAGGTCTTTCTGCTCACCCTAGGCATAGATGAACAGAAGGAGAAACGCCGCCCGCGGCGCCGCCACGTAGTAGATCACCCGCAGTCCGCCGCGCTTTCCGCGGCCGGATCCCGGCCACCTCAACTTCCGCACGCCGCCGGTCCCGGGAATCACCGCTCCTGCCAGGGGCTCCACCAGCAGAAAGTTCTGCAGGTTCCGGAACTCCTCGTCATCCATGTAGTCGGCCAGCCGCTGGGTGAAAGTGCCGAACTCGACAAAGCTATACAAATTCACCTCCGTACGCCAGCGGCGTAGTGAGGGGCTCCGGAAGTACACAGGAGAGGGGCGGCACGCCGGGTCGTGCCGCCCCTCTCCACAACGTATACTTCGTTCCCTGTGGGTGTGCAAGCCGGGTGTTTTTGCTCCTCGCGGGCGCTACTGCACCACCCGCCGCACCTCGCCCACGGCGACGGCGGCGCCGCCGCGGCGCGGATCGGCGATGGCGGACTGGTAGCCGTTGGGGAGCACCATGATGGACTGCACGTCGCCCTGGTACCCCTCACGCTCCGCCAGGGCGTGGCCCATGGCGCGCAGCCGCGCCGCCGTGCCGGCGGAGAGGCCGTCGTTCTCGTAGCGCAGGGTGTCCGGCAGGTGCTGGTGGTGCAGGCGGGGCGCGGCGGTCGCCGTGGCGACGTCCATGCGGAAGTCCACCACGTTGCTCACGATCTGGGCGATGGAGGTGATGATGGTGGCGCCCCCCGGCGTCCCCGTCACCAGCAGCACGCGCCCGCTGGGGTCCAGCACGATGGTGGGCGACATGGCGCTCAGCATCCGCTTGCCCGGGGCGACGGCGTTGGCGGCGCCCTGCACCAGCCCGAACTGGTTGGGAACGCCGGGCTTGG
>JAHWJJ010000101.1 GCA_019348475.1 Gemmatimonadota bacterium
GAAGGATGCGCTTCTTGTCCTTGACGATCGCCTCCGCCATCTGCACCGCGCCGGCCGAGGGCGCGTAGTAGGCGCTGCCGGTCTTGAGGTACTTGACGATCTCGGCGCCGCCGTTGCGGGCGCGGTCCACGATGGCGTCCAGCCGCTCGCGGTCGATCAGCTGCGTCACGGGAATGCCGCTCACCGTGGTGTAGCTGATCAGCGGGACCATGGTGTCGCCGTGGCCGCCCAGCACCATGGCTTGGATGTCTTCCACCGACACGTCGATCGCCTCGGCCAGGAACGAGCGGTAGCGCGCCGTGTCCAGCACCCCCGCCATCCCGATCACGCGCTCGCGGGGAAAGCCGGTGGCCTGCATGGCCACGTAGCACATCACGTCCAGCGGGTTGCTGACCATAATGATGATGGCGTCGGGCGACACGCGGGCGATGTTCTCGCACACCTGGCGCACGATGCCGGCATTGGTGTTCAGCAGGTCGTCGCGGCTCATCCCCGGCTTGCGGGCGATGCCGGCCGTGACGATGTAGATGCCGCTGCCGGCCGACTCCTCGTAGCCGTTGCTGCCGATCAGCCGGGTGTCGAAGCCCTCCACGGGCGCCGACTCCCACTGGTCCAGTCCCTTGCCCTGGGGAATTCCCTCGGCGATGTCGATGAGCACCACCGTGCGCGCCAGCTCCTTCTCCGCGACGCGCTGGGCCGCCGTGGCGCCCACGTTCCCCGCCCCCACCACCGTGATCTTGTCTATCATCTTCAGGCCGATGTGCGAGTGTTTCCGGGCCGGCGGCCGCGGCTGCGCGCGCTTCTGCGACGCCGGGGCCGACGGTGCGCCAACATACCGGGGGGGTTCCGTGGTGTCAACCAAGCCCCCGCAGGTGTTTACGCGCCTTCCCGCGGCCCTTGCGCCACGCCGTGGCCGCGCCCCTTGGAAACGCCAAGCGAGGGTCCGGGAGCGGTCCCGGACCCTCACACATCCCCGCGCCGTGGCGCCGCGGCTACGGGATGGGGATCGTCGGCGTCGCCTGCGTCTCGGGCCCGGTGGCCGACGCGCCGCAGGCGGATGCCGCGGCGCACATCAGGATCGTGGCGAGCAGGATGCTCATCTTCTTCATTGCGGTTTTTCCTCCTGCGATGAAGGGAATCATGCGCGGGCGCCGCGGCCGGGCCACACGCGTGCACGGGCGGCTGCCTCCGACGCGGTGCCGCCGGTTCCGCGCCGACGCCCGGCGCGGCGCGTCAGCGCGAGTCCAAATATACTCCCGCCCGGCGCGCGAGGCCACGATATCGGGCGGACTGCGGCCGGGGCCCGCGGCGGGCGGGCGGGCTCCGCGCGGCCAGCGCCTTGTGCGTCCACCGCCTCCCCATCAACTTTTGCTTCCCGCACCTTCCGCGTCCCGGCGAGGGCGCGACCGCGTTCCAGATCCCCCCGCGCGTCTGAATGCCCGTTCACGATCATCTGCGCGCCGCCCTCGCGGCCATCGCCCTGCTCATCCTTCCCGTCGCGGGCTGCGGCGACACGCCCGCGGCGGGTGGCGCGGGGCTCAAGCCGGCGAGCGTGGAATCGAAGCGGTGGGAGCGCGTGGCCGTGGTGGAGCAGCGGCGGATCGAGGAGGGCGAGGGATGGGAGCTGCCGGACAGCGCGGAGGTGCTCCGGCGCGAACGCCGCTTTCACCACACGGGCCAGGAGGTCGTTGGCCAGCGGACGGCGACGCGGCAGGTGCCGCGGACGGAGCGCGTGGCCGACGGAACGGACACGCGCTCGCGGACGGTGGAGGAACGGGTGCGGACCGGGACGCGCGAGTACGTCTGCGGCCAGCGCGACCTGGGGAACGGGTACTTCGAAGACGTGGAGTGCCGCGAGCCTGTCTACGAGACGCGCACGCGCACGGAAACGTGGGAGGAGCCGCGGTATCGGGAGGTCACGCGCCACGAGACGGTGACGGAGCAGGTGGCGGTGACGCGTCCCGTGCCGGTCTACCGGACGTACTACACGTGGCGGGCGCCGCGGTGGGACGCGGTGGATACGCTCCGCGCCAGCGGCGACACCACCCGCCCCGCCTGGCCGAACGCGCAGCTCGCGCAGAACCAGCGCTGGGGAGCGCGGACGGGGCGCTACACCGTGGTGGTGCGCCAGGGCGCCATGCGCATGACCCTCCACACGGACCTGGGGCAGTGGGCCGGCCTTCGCCCGGGACAGCGGGTCGGCGTCCGGTTCAGCGCCCGTGAGGACGGCGGGTCGCCCATCTTTCCCGCGGACAGCCTGTACGAATGCCAGCGGTGGCACCTGGGCCTGGACCGCCGGCCCCCGCCGGACTCGCTGGGCTGCTCGCCGCGTCCGCCCGCCCCGCAGGCGCAATCGGCTTCGGCGAGCCCAAGCGGGCCGCGCGAACACCGAGGGTCGTCGGCGCCTTGACCCCGGCCGCGAGACCGACCGTTCCCCGGCGCACCGCCCGACCCGCCGCTGGCACCGCGGCCGCGGCAAGCCCCCGCCACACTCGCTCGGCTGCTCCCCCGCCCTGCCACCGCGCGGCGGTAGCCCGTTTCACCCTTTCACCCGTTCACCCGCTCACCCGCTCACCCGTTCACCCGTTCACCCGCCCACCCGCTCACCCCCGCCTGCCGCAGCGCCTCGTACAGCGCGATCCCGACGGCCATCGAAAGGTTCAGCGAGCGCGCGCCCTCCACCATGGGAATGCGCAGGCAGCGCTCCGGCGCGGACGCCAGCAGCGGCTCCGGCAGCCCGCGCGACTCTGGCCCGAACAGCAGCACGTCTCCCGGCGCGAAGTCCGCGTCCCAGATCGTTCGCTCGGCCTTCGTGGTCAGCATCCACACGCGCCGCCCCTGGACCGCCTGCGCGAAGTCCTCCCACGCCACGTGCCGCCGCACGTCCACGCCCTCCCAGTAATCCATCACCGCGCGCCTGGCCTTGGGGTGCGCGAACGAGAAGCCCAGGCGCCCGATCAGGTGCACCGGCGACCCGGTGGCCCCGCACAGGCGCGCCACGCTCCCCGCGTTCCCCGGAATTTCCGGCTCGTAGAGCGCCACGTGCAGGGGTTGATGACGATCGTCCATCAGACGCAGGTCGGTGGGGGGCACCGGGCGCCGCACCGGTGCCGACGAGTGGGTGACGCGGCGCCGCTCACGGCAGCACGCGGATTCCCGCGCCGGGGGGCACGCGTAAGCACGGCGGATCAGGTTCCTCGCCGCGTGTTACCAGATCCTCCGGTCTCCTGTGCAGGCCAAGCATCACGCGGACGACACGGAGAACAGGCCTCTCCGCTTCTTTTCTCCGCGATCTCCGCGCCCTCCGCGTGAGGCCCTCTTTGGAAGCTGGATGCACAATCAATCCGAGATTTGGTACGAGACCCATCTTCGACAGGACTCGCCCGTCACTCGCCGCCAGCGTCCCGCTGGAAGCGGACGTTGAACAGGCGCGGGGTGGATGCGTCGAACGCGACCACCCGGCCTGCCTGGTCGCGGCGGAACAGCACCAGCACGTAGCCGTCGGAGAACGCGTCGCGGCCCGCGGGGCGCAGATCCGTGGTATCGCGCGGAAGCATCGCCCGCAGCGCGTTTCCGCGAACCTCCAGGCGCCACTCGCTGTCCAGCTCGGCGCTGCGGTAAACGCCCGCGTACTCGGCCAGCACCGGCGGCGGCTCCGCGGGGCCGGGCGCATCGAACACGGCGGGCGTGGGGACCCCGTAAGAATCCTCCTCCAGCCGCATCCCGCCGTCCGGCCGCGGGCGAAATGCGATCTCCGTCGGCTGGCCGCGCACGCGAAAACGGTTGGGGGCGACCGGCACCAGGTCGTACCACGTGGCCACGTACCGCACGGCGAAACGCCCGTCCCGCCACTGCACGAACCGCGGCTGCACCCCGGTCCGGCTGACGTAGAACCCGAAGTACCCCGCCGCCGCCGCCGAATCGATCTGCTCCTCCGCCCGCACTGGATGACCGGCCCGCGCGAAGTCCTGCGCCAGGAACAGGTCCGCGACGCGCTCGGTGAGCCCGCCGGGCTCGGCCGTGCGCGTATTGCAGGTGGTGAGGAAGGAGATGCGCTGGTCCGGAAAGCGCCACCACTGCGCGCGAAAGCCGTACGACTGCCCGCCGTGCCAGTCGCGCCGCAGGCCGCGGTACGGTTCGCGGTGCAGCCCGAAGGAGTACGTCGACGGCGAGCCGTGGTTCATCCGCAGCGAATCGCGCAGGATCGCCTGCACCGCCGCACCGCCGATGCGCGGCTGGTAGAAGTGGCGGTCCCACTTCGCCAGGTCCTCGGGCGTCGTCAGCAGCCCGAAGTCGCCGTGCCCGGGCTCGTCCGGCGGCAGCTGGTGCGTCCAGCCGGTGTCGGCGCGGGTGTAGGCGTGCGCGCGCTCCGCCGGCCGCACATTGTCCGTCGGCAGCCGCGTGTTCGTCATCCCCAGCGGCTGAAAGATGCGGTCGCGCAAAAAGGCTGCGATCGGCTGCCCCGACACCCGCTCCACCACCCGGCCCAGCAGGTAGAACCCGCTGTTGGAGTAGACGTAGCGGTCCCCCGGAACGAAGCTGAGGCCGTTCGCGCGCAGCAGAAGCTGCATGCCATCCATCCCGTTGCCGGCGAGCACCGGGATCTCCGTATACTCGCGGACGCCGCTCGCCTGGTTCAGCAGGTGGCGCAGCGTGACGGTGTGGGGATAGGCGGGGAGTTCCGGCAGGTGCTCGCGGACGTCGTCGTCCAGCGAAAGCCGCCCCTCGGCCGCCAGCATGGCGATGGCGTAGGCGGTGAACTGCTTGGTCAGTGAGCCGCCGTCGATGACCGTGCGGGTGGAGAGCGCCTCCCCCGTCTCCCGGTTCGCCACCCCGTACGCGCGGGAGAGGACGATGTCACCCGCCCGCATCACCGTCAGCACGCACCCCGGCGACCCCGGCGCGCGGTAGGCGGCGAAGATAGACTCGATGCGCTCGACCGGAACGGCGACATCCACCGGGGGGTTTGCGGCGGGAGATGGCGGTGCCGTGCGCGAAGCCGCGCATCCGGCGCACACGCCGAGCGCCAACGCCGCGCGAAGGGTCCAGCAGGTGCGGGAGTGCGTCATCTTCCGTGCGGCGAGTGTGGGAGCAACCATCCGCACCCCGCGGCGCAAGCGTCACGCCAGATCTCGCCTCGTCGGACCTCCACGAAGGTCGATGCCGGGAAATCGGCATCCGCGTCCATCCAAAGAGGAAGCGTGTGTTTCACCAACGACGCACGCCTGCGCAATGCCACGCGCCACCCATCTCCCCCGGCAGGAGCCCGTCATGCGACGTTCACGGTCCGTCTTTGTCCTGGCACTCGCGTTCGCCACCACGGCGGGTGATTGCGACCCCACGGATCCCTACGTGAAGTCACGCCTGATGATCGAGTCCAACACGCGATGGGAGGGCGTAATCATCGGGGCGGGCGTGGAGCGGCTGGACGCGCAGGGGGACGATACATGGACGTTCGGACGCGGCCAGGTGTGCTGGGAGTTCCGTAAAAAGACGTCGGGCGGATACCTGCGCGCCTACCTGGCCCCGGGCTCCACCTACACCGGCTCCACGCGCAGGGCCTTCGCCGAAACCGCAGACTCAGCTGGCACCGTCCACGGCTGCAAGTCGCAGGAGTGACGGCGGCCGCCGTGAGCCGCTATCATCATCGGTCCAAAACGCGAAAGGAGCACCCGCTCGGGTGCTCCTTTATCTTTCCCCAGAGGGATTGCCGAGGACGCGGCGCCTCCTTCAGGATGGTGCGTGGCGACAGCAGGACGACGATCGCCACCTATCCCCCCACCTGCGACAGGGCGCGCAGGCCGCCGCTGCCGGTGTCGCTCCCCTGCACCAGCCAGTGGCGCTCGGGCTTGATCGCCAGGGTGTGCCGGATGAGCGGCTCCAGCGGCTCGCCGCGGCGAAGGGGGTCGCGCAGGTTGGTCTGCAGGCCGCCGAACAGGCAGGGGCGCAGCTGACCGTCCGCCGTAAGGCGCATGCGGTTGCAGCGCTCGCAGTAGTTGTGGCTCATGGGCGTGATCACGCCCACCGTCCCCGCCGCGCCGGGGAACGCGAAGTAGCGCGCCGGCCCGTTCCCCGCGGGCCCGCCAACCGGCTCCAGCGCCCCGACCGTCCGCACGTTCTGCAGCATCTCGTCCGCGGACACGAACTCGTCCGCGGAAACGCCCAGGTTGTCGCCCGTGGGCATTACCTCGATGAAGCGCACGTGCCACGGCCGCTCGCGGGTGATGGCCGCGAAGTCCGCCACCTCGTCGTCGTTGCGGCCGCGCATGACCACGCAGTTCACCTTGATGGGCGCGAACCCCGCCCGCTCCGCCGCCGCCAGGCCACGGAAGATGGCGTCCGCGCTCCCCGGCCGCCGCGAGATGGCGTCGATGCGCTCCGGGCGCAGCGAGTCCAGCGACACGTTCACCCGGTCCACCCCCGCGTCGCGGAGCGCGTCCGCGTGCTCCTCCAGCAGCACGGCGTTCGTGGAGAGCGACACGTCCTGGATCTGCGGCACCGCGCGGATCATTCGCACCAGCGCCGGCAGGTCGCGGCGCACCAGCGGCTCGCCGCCGGTGATGCGCACCTTGCGCAGCCCCACCCCCGCCATCACCCGCACCACCTGCGCGATCTCCTCGTAGCGCAGGATCTGATCGCGGCGCAGCCAGGGGAGCCCCTCCTCGGGCATGCAGTACACGCACCGCAGGTTGCACTTGTCCGTGACGGAGATGCGCAGGTACTCGACCCGGCGCCCGAAGCCGTCCGCCATGGGCCCGCTCTCCGGCACCGGGCGCACGGGCGCCACGGGAACGCCGCCCAGCTGCACCAGCCCGCTCATCGCGCCGCCTCCACCGCCGGCGCAAAGCCGGGGACCCACTCCGCGTGGCCGTCGAGGTACCCCTCGCGCTTCCACACCGGCACGCGCTGCTTGAGCTGCTCGATGACGTAGCGCGACGCCTCGTACGCCTCCCCCCGGTGCGGCGAGGCCACCGCGATCGCGACGCTGGCCTCCCCGATCTCCAGCCGCCCCACCCGGTGCACCACGTGGATGGCGCCGGTGCCGAACCGCGCGCGCGCCTCGTCGGCGATCCGCAGCATCTCCCGCTGCGCCATGGGCCCGTAGGCGCTGTACTCCAGCTGGCTCACCGCGCGCCCGTCGTTCTGTTCGCGCACCACGCCCCAGAACAGCAGCGCCGCGCCGTCCGCGGGGGTCAGCGCGCCGCCCAGCATCCGCGCGGGATCGATGGCATCCGGCGTTACGAGTGCGAAGTTTCCGTCCACGCTCAGCCGCCCGCTACGGGGGGGATGAAGGCCACCTCGTCGCCGTCCGCCAGCTCCGTCGCCAAGGGCGCGTAGTCCATGTTCACCGCCACCACGGGCGAGTCCGGCAGCCGCGCCAGCCCGCCGCCGCGCGCGCGCAGGCTCCCCACCAGGTCCGCCACGCGGGCACCCGAGGGCAGCTCCACCGCCAGCTCGTCGTGGCCGGCCATGTCGCGGTAGGTGGCGAAGAACAGGGAGCGTACGATCATCGGGCGAAAGTGCGAAAGTGCGAAAGTGCGTGGGTGCGTCCCGCACGTGGTTGCGGCGGATGAAGATAGCGCTCGACCACGCGGTGGGGATACACCGCCGCCCCGCGCGGGTTCGGCGGGGCGGCGGGTTCGGCCGGCACGGCGGCGGATGGGCGTCAACCGGCGCCGGAGTTGCCGGGACCAGGGTTGTTCTGCCGGACTTCCTCCGCGGGGGCCAGCGTGGTCAGGAACTGCGATAGCTCGTGGTGCATCCGGCTGGTCGAGCCGCGCACCAGTGTGCGCCCGTCCTGCGTCCCCGTACCGATGGTCAGGTCGCCGGCCTCGGTGCTGAGCTTGATGTGATGGTCGCTGGCGTCTTCGGTAAAGGCGCCGTATGGCGTAAGCCGCAGCGTGAACCACTCGCGGGCGCGCTGGATCACTTCCGGCGCGGGAACATCGGTAAGCACTTCCTGGATGAGCATCGCGGTCTCCATGTGCGCGGTTGCGCCAGGGGTGGGCAGGATGGATGCCAGTGCGGGAGGAGTGCGAAAGTGCGAAAGTGCGAAAGTGCGAAAGTGCGAAAGTGCGTGAGTGCGTGAGTGCGTGAGTGCGTGAGTGGGTCGTGCTGATCCGAGGTTCATCTCTGGGAGTCGGATCACCACCGCAATCGGCCTCCGGAGTGCGGGCGCGGCGGACGCGCGCGGGTGAAGCCCCGTCGCAAGCGAGCCGCGACGGGGATCCCCGGGCTCTCACTTCCGAAGGAGGCGCCGCACTGGTACGACTTCGATCCGCGCTGACGCGCCACCCCTGAACTGGCGGGCTTGCCCGCCCGCCCGTACGTCCCGGGGGCGCTCCCCCGCACCCGCTGCGCGAGCGCCGGCGCTCCGGGTGGTCGGTGTGGCCGGCGGGCCGCCGGTGGGCACCGCCGCCCCGACCGGAGACGCGGCCGGGGCATAGCAATCGCCCACGCCGCTGCATCAGCGGGTGGGCGACTGACCCGGCGTCGCCGCGGGAAATGCGGGGTCCACCGAGACTCCTACTTCGGGGCTGAAATTCCCTTCGCACTTTCGCACTTCCGCACTTTCGCACTTCCGCACTCCCTACGCCGACGCCGCCCGCGACGCCTTCTTCCGGTCGTTCGCGCTCAGCAGGCGCTTGCGCAGGCGGATGGTCTGGGGGGTCACCTCGATCAGCTCGTCGTCGGCGATGTACCCCATCGCGTCCTCCAGCGACATCACCCGCGGCGGCTCCAGCAGGATGTTGTCGTCGCTGCCGCTGGCGCGCATGTTCGTCAGCTTCTTCCCCTTGGTGACGTTGACCTCCATGTCGCCGGGCCGGCTGTTCTCGCCCACGATCATCCCCTCGTACACGGGCACGCCGGGCTCGATGAAGAAGGTGCTGCGCTCCTGCAGGTTTCCGAGCGAGAACGCCACGCTCTCCCCCCCCATCATGCTCACCAGCACCCCGCGGTTGCGCGTGCTCATCGGCCCCACGTAGGGGCCGTACTCCAGGAAGCGGTGGTGCAGCACGCCTTCGCCCCGCGTGGCCGTCAGGAACTCGGAGCGGTAGCCGAACAGCCCGCGCGCCGGCATGCGGTACACCAGGCGCACCAGCCCGCCGCCCGGGTTCTTCATCTCCCGCATCTCGCCGCGGCGCTGCCCCAGTTCCTGGATCACCGGCCCCATCAGCGTCTCGGGGACATCGATGGTCACCTCTTCGTACGGCTCCTGCAGCTGGCCGTCGGGGCCCTTCTTCAGGATCACCCGCGGACGCGACACCGCGAACTCGTACCCCTCGCGGCGCATGGTCTCCATCAGGATCCCCAGGTGCAGCTCGCCGCGTCCACTCACGGTCAGCGTGTCGGGCGAATCCGTCTCTTCCACCCGCAGGGCCACGTTGCTCTCCAGCTCCTTGAACAGGCGGTCGCGCACCTGTCGGCTGGTGACGTACTTGCCCTCGCGCCCCGCGAACGGCGAGTTGTTGAGCATGATGTCGACGGAGACCGTCGGCTCCTCCACCGCGATGCCCGCCAGCGGCTCGGGGACGGCCGGGTCGCAGACGGTGCTGCCGATGTCCACGTTGGCCAGGCCGCTGAGCGCCACGATGTCGCCCGCCGACGCCTGGTCGATCTCCAGCCGCTCCAGCCCGTTGAAGGTGAACAGCTTCGCCACGCGGTTGCGCGCGCCGGCGGGAACGTCGCCCGCGTGGCCGTGCTCCAGCAGCACCACCTGGTCGCCCACCTTCACCACGCCGCGCTCGATGCGGCCGATGGCCAGGCGCCCCAGGTACGGCGAGTAGTCGATGGTCGACACCAGCATCTGGAACGGCCCCGCCGCGTCGCCGGTGGGGGCGGGGATGGTCTCCAGGATGGCATCGAACAGCGGCGTCAGGTCCTTCCGCTCGTCCTCGGGAGAGCGCATGGCGACGCCCTCGCGGCCCACGGCGTACAGGAAGGGGCAGTCCAGCTGGTGGTCGTCGGCCTCCAGCTCCATGAACAGCTCCAGCACCTCGTCGTGCACCCGGTGCGGGTCGGCGTCGCCGCGGTCGATCTTGTTGATGACCACGATCGGCTGCAGCCCCAGCTCCATCGCCTTGCGGGTGACGAAGCGGGTCTGCGGCATGGGGCCCTCGGCCGCGTCCACCAGCAGGATCACGCCGTCCACCATGCGAAGGATGCGCTCCACCTCGCCGCCGAAGTCGCTGTGCCCCGGCGTGTCGACGATGTTGATCTTGGTGCTCCCCCAGCGGACCGAAAGGTTCTTGGCCAGGATGGTGATCCCGCGCTCGCGCTCCAGCGGGTTGCTGTCCATCACCCGCTCCGCCACCTGCTGGTTGTCACGGAAGGTGCCGGCCTGGCGGAGCATGTGGTCCACCAGGGTGGTCTTTCCGTGGTCCACGTGGGCGATGATGGCGATGTTGCGAATGGACATCTGGCTCTATTCTCGCGAGGCCCGCGCCCCGGTCCGGTGCTGGTGTGCGGCGAAACGAAAAGACGGGCGCCTCGGGGGGAGGTGCCCGCTCTTGCGGTAAGCCCTGTAATTTAACGCCACGCACGTGCATGGTCCAGCCCTTGCTGGCGTATTCCGCGCTTGCTCTTGGCACGCGCCCTGCGCGCGCGTAGCTTGTCCGGGCGGCAGTACATCTCAACACCTCTTGCGTACGGGCGAGACATGGCCAGAGAGACGGGAACGGTGAAGTGGTTCAATCCGGAAAAGGGCTTCGGCTTCATCGCCCGTGAAAACGGCGAAGGCGACGTCTTTGTCCACCACAGCGCCATCCAGGGCAGCGGCTTCAAGACGCTGGTAGACGGCGAGCGCGTGGAGTTCGACGTGGTGCAGGGGCAGAAGGGCCCGGCGGCGGAGAGCGTCGTGCGCCTGGACGCGCCGGCCGGCGGCGGTGACGCGGGCGGTGGCCGCGGCGGCTACGCCGGCGGCGGC
>JAHWJJ010000478.1 GCA_019348475.1 Gemmatimonadota bacterium
AGCCGGGCGCGCGGTGGGAACCCGGAATCAAGCTGACGGCCAAGCAGGTGCTGGAGGTGGCCATCGTGCTGCTGGGCGCGTCGGTAGACCTGCCCCTTCTGCTGCGGGCCGGCGCCCCGCTGGTGATCGCCATCCTGGCGGTGGTCGCCGTGGGGCTGGCGGCGGGGTACGGAATCGGGCGGCTGCTGGGGCTGAACCCGCGCCTGGCGACGCTGATCGCGTGCGGCAACGCCATCTGCGGCAACTCGGCCATCGCCGCGGTGGCGCCGGTGATCGGGGCGGAGCGCGAGGACGTGGCGTCGTCCATCGCCTTTACGGCGGTGCTGGGCGTGGTCGTGGTCCTCACCCTGCCGCTGCTGATCCCCGTGCTGGGGCTCGACGACTACCAGTACGGCGCGCTGGCGGGGATGACGGTGTACGCCGTCCCGCAGGTGATCGCCGCCACCTTTCCCGTGGGCCGGCTGAGTGGCGAAGTGGGGACCCTGGTAAAGCTGGTGCGCGTGCTGCTGCTGGGCCCCGTCATCCTCTTCTTCACCTTTCGCGCGCGCCGCGTGGGAACGCAGAAGCTGAGCACGGCAACCGTGGTGCCGTGGTTCATTGCCGGCTTTCTGCTGCTGGCGGCGGCGCGGTCGATGGGGCTGATCCCCGGCGAGGTGGCGGGCCCGGTGCGCGAGCTGTCGCGGTGGATGACGGTGCTGGCGATGGCGGCGCTGGGGCTGGGCGTGGACGTGCGGGTGCTGGGCCGCGTGGGCCCTCGCGTGATCGCCGCCGTCACCGGATCGCTGGTCGTCCTCATCTCGCTGAGCGCCGCGCTGATCTTTGCGCTGGGCATCGGGTGAGGGCGAAGACCGCGATCCGGCAGGTGACGAATCGCTCGTCGCGGACCGCAGAGGCATGCTGAATCCCGAAAAGACGTGTTCTCACGCGGAGGACGCGGACGAACGGAGAGGGGACGCGGCGGAGCTCTCCGCGTCCTCGTTCTTTTTTCTCCGCGTCCTCCGCGTGAAATCTACGTCCGGTCGCGGTGCACACGAAATTGTGGGATTCGGTATGGAACGAGAAACGGCGGCCCGCTCAAAAGAGCGGGCCGCCGTTCGCAGTGCCCGGAGTCGGACTCGAACCGACAATCCCTTGCGGGAGGCAGATTTTGAGTCTGCTGCGTATACCGATTTCGCCATCCGGGCGCGGCGCGGAATCTACTGCAACGGCGCGAGCGAATCAACCGTCGCGCGGACCGCCCCCGGGATGGTGATCTCCTCCGCGTCCAGCAGCTGCAGCGCGTACACGGCGCGGCGCAGCGCGCGCACGCTGTCGCCCGTGGCCAGACCATCGCGCGCGTCCGCCAGCAGGTGGCGCGCGCGGCGCACGCCGGCGCTCTCGCCCACCCCCGAGGCCAGGCGCGTCTCCACGGCCGCCATCAGCCGCAGCCCCACCGAGAGCGGGGCGTGCTCGCGCGCGGCGATGGCGCCGCGGGTAAGGTGCAGCACGGCGCGGCCGGTGTCGCCGACGGCAAGGGAGGCGCGCGCGGCCTCGGCCTCGCCCGCCACGGCCAGGGCCGCGGCGGCGAGCGCGGGGTAGCTGCCGGTCTGCAGCCGGGCGCGGGCGCGGTCCGCCCACTCGTCCAGCGCCGCGGCCCCGGCCAGCAGCCGCGCCGGCTCGGGCGCGCGGGTGAGCGAGCCCGCGGCGAGGCGCATGGCGACGTCCTCCCGGCGCAGCGCCTCTTCCACCTGTCCCGCGAGGCGCAGGCGGGCCGCGCGCTCGCGCATCTGGCGCAGGGTGCCCCCCGCCTCCGTCCTGGCGTCCACGTACGGAAGCCAGCTTTCCACCCGCGGCATCCCGGCGGGCTCCACCACCGCCACCCAGGCGCCTCCCGCCGCGTGCTGCACGTACGACGTGGGGCCGGTGGGCCCGTCGTCGCACGCGGCGAGCAGCAGCAGAGCAGCCAGCGCGGCGGCAGGCGCGCGGCGGGGAAAGAACGGCATGCGGGGGAGTACGGGAACGGGAACCACGAGGCGCAAAAAGGGGCGCCGCTGAAGTTTAGGCACGGCGGCCCCGGCGGTCAACCGGGCGGGGTGCGGGGCGGGCCCGCGCGCTTGACACCGTTTCCGGCGGCGGGATAGGTTGACGGACGTTCGAACCACGTATCAGCACGCCGCACCGGGGCCGATGACCGACGAGAGAAGCGCGTACGACGAGAAGCTGGAGAGCATTCTCCGGACCGCCGCGCGGATCTTCGCGGAGAAGGGGTACCACCAGGCCAGCATCCGCGACATCGCGCGGGCCACGGGGGTAAGCCTGTCGGGGCTGTACTACTACTTCGACAGCAAGGAAGAGCTGCTCTTTCTGATCCAGGACCACGCCTTCGGCACGCTGCTGGGCAACCTGGAGCGGCTGCTGGAAGGCGAGGCACAGCCCCTGCGGCGGCTGCGCCTGCTGATGGAGAACCACCTTCGCTACTTCGTCGCCAACCAGGCGGAGATGAAGGTGCTCTCGCACGAGGCCGAGGCGCTGACGGGCGACTTCATGCGCCGGGTGAACGCCAAGAAGCGGCGGCTCACCGAGATCGCCATGGACATCCTGACGGAGCTGCGGCCCGACGGCGACGTGGACCCGCGCGTGGCGACCTTCGCCATGTTCGGGATGATGAACTGGCTGTACAACTGGCACCGCCCGGAGCGCGACGTGCCGCTCGACAGGATCGTCGACGACATGTACCGCATCTTCGTGGAGGGATACCTGCCGGCGGGCGCCGTGGTGCCGGCGGGGGCGACAGACGCCACCCCGGGGAGCAGCGCCCCCAGCATCTGGCGCACGGTGGGGGGCCACGCGTAGGCGGGGCCACGCGCACGCGCGCACGTTCACTTTCCTATCGAACCGACGAGACGATGGCTACCGCGACCGCTGAAGTCCCGACCGAGACCCAGACGCTGGTGCACTACGAGGTGCAGGACGGCGTCGCCATCTTCACGCTGGACGACCCGCCGGCGAACACGTACACGCACGAGATGATGGTGCAGATCGACGCCGCCATCCTCCGCGCGCGCTTCGACCCCTCGGTCGACGTGATCGTGATCGTGGGGAAGGGGGAGAAGTTCTTCTGCGCCGGGGCGAACATCAACATGCTCCAGCAGGCGGACCCCACCTGGAAGTACTACTTCTGCCTGCACGCCAACGAGACGCTGCTGCGGCTGGAGCACACGCCCAAGCTGGTGATCGCGGCGCTCAACGGCCACACGGTGGGCGGCGGGCTGGAGATCGCCATGGCGGC
>JAHWJJ010000479.1 GCA_019348475.1 Gemmatimonadota bacterium
CGGACCGGGCGCAGGTCACCATGGCCGTGCCCTTCATGAAGTGCTACGCCGAGCTGCTGGTAAAGACCTGCCACCGCCGCGGCGCCCACGCCATGGGCGGCATGGCCGCGTTCATCCCCAGCCGCCGCGACCCCGAGGTGAACGAACGCGCGCTGGCGAAGGTGCGCGAGGACAAGGCGCGCGAGGCGGGGCAGGGCTTCGACGGCACCTGGGTGGCGCACCCGGACCTGGTCCCCGTCGCGCGGGCGGAATTCGACAGGGTTCTGAACGATCGCCCCAACCAGAAGCACCTCATGCGCGACGAGGTGAGCGTAAAGCCGCACGCGTTGCTGCACACGGGGATCGTCGGCGGGCAGATCACGGAAGAGGGCGCGCGGCTGAACGTGAACGTGGCGCTGCAGTACATCGAGCAGTGGCTGATGGGGAACGGCGCGGCCGCGCTGCACAACCTGATGGAGGACGCGGCCACGGCCGAGATCAGCCGGGCGCAGCTGTGGCAGTGGATCCGCCACCGCTCGCCGATCGCCAACGACGGCGACGGGGACGGCTACTTTACGCCCGACGACTACATCCGCCTGCGCGACGCGGAGATGAAGGCGCTCAGGGCCGAGCGCACCGACACGCGCTGCCTGGACCAGGCGTGCGAACTGCTGGACGAGCTGGTGCTGAACGACGAGTTCATCCCGTTCCTCACCCTTCCGGCATACCAGGTCCTGCACTGACGCATCCGAACACCGCACACCGGAGATGGAACCCATGGACCAGAGCTTCGACGCGCAGGTCGAGGACCTGAACGTCAGGTGGATGACGGATGCCCGCTGGCAGGGCGTCACGCGCCCGTACACCGCCGAGGAGGTGGTGCGGCTGCGCGGCTCGCTCCTGGTGGAGAACACCATCGCCCGCCACGGCGCCGAGCGGCTGTGGAACGCGCTGCACGACGACGAGCCGGTGCGCACCTTCGGGGCGCTGACCGGCGCGCAGGCGGTGCAGATGGTGAAGGCCGGGCTGCAGGCCATCTACCTGAGCGGCTGGCAGGTGGCCGGCGACAACAACCTGAGCGGGCAGACCTACCCCGACCAGTCGCTCTACCCCAGCAACAGCGTCCCCGCGGTCGTCAAGCGGCTGAACAACGCGCTGATGCGGGCGGACCAGGTGGAGTGGGCCGAAACGGGCGAGCGGCAGCGCGACTGGATGGTGCCGATCGTCGCGGACGCGGAGGCGGGGTTCGGCGGGCCGCTGCACGCCTTCGAGCTCACCCGGTCCATGATCGAGGCGGGCGCCGCGGGGGTGCACTTCGAGGACCAGCTGGCGTCGGAAAAGAAGTGCGGGCACCTGGGCGGAAAGGTGCTGGTGCCCACGTCGCAGTTCGAGCGGACGCTGATCGCCGCGCGGCTGGCGGCGGACGTGCTGGACGTCCCGACGGTGCTCATCGCCCGCACCGACGCGGACAGCGCCACCCTGCTGACCAGCGATGTCGACCAGCGCGACCGCGGGTTCACCACCGGCGAGCGTACGGCGGAGGGGTACTTTCGCGTGCGGGGCGGCATCGACTCGGCCATCGCGCGCGCGAAGTCGTACGCGCCCTACGCCGACCTGCTGTGGATGGAGACCAGCACCCCCGACCTGGACGAGGCGCGCCGCTTCGCCGAGGCGGTGCACGCGGAGTTCCCGGGAAAGATGCTGGCGTACAACTGCTCGCCCAGCTTCAACTGGAGCAAGCACCTGGACGCGTTCACCATCCAGAAGTTCCAGCGCGAGCTGGGCGAGATGGGGTACCGGTTCCAGTTCATCACGCTGGCCGGGTGGCACCTGATCAACCTGCACACCTTTCAGCTGGCGCAGGCGTACGGGGAGCAGGGGATGCCCGCCTACGTCGAGCTGCAGGAGCAGGAGTTCGGACTGGAAGGCGCCGGCTACACGGCCACCAAGCACCAGCGCGAGGTGGGCGCCGGCTACTTTGACCAGGTGCTGATGACGGTCACGGCGGGGCAGGCCTCCACCGGTGCCCTGGAAGGCTCCACCGAGCAGGCCCAGTTCGCCTGACCGCGATCGGGTGGATCGATGAAACCGGGGCCGCGCGGATTTCTACGCGGCCGCGTTCGCTGCTGGCGTCGGGACGGTGGAGTGGGGCGGAGATCGCGCGGAGTGAGGGCGTGGTGGCGTGGGCGGGCCGCCCCCCATCCCCGGCCTTCCCCCACGAACTGCGTGGGGGAAGGGAGATGGAGAAGCAGCGCCATTCAGCAGGCGGGGCCGGATCCGCGCCGCGCCGCCTCCGGTCGCTAAAGCTCGCACCTCCCCCCACCCTTGGGGAGGTTGAACTGCGCATTCCTCCCGCCGACGTGTGGGTTGGGAATACGCGGCGGGAGCAACTTTTAGCCTACCAAAGCGCGAGGCGCGGGGCCCGGGGGGCCTCGCGCCTCGTCGCGTCTTGGGGCGGGCGGGTCAGCGCGCCGCGTTGCGCCACCCGGCCAGGCCGGGAACCTCCGCGGGAGACAGCATCAACGCGGACATGACCTTGCGCAGCACCTTCTTGTATGTGGGGGCGAGCATCGCTCGATCCTTTTCAGTTAGGGTTCACTTCACCGACGCGGCTCCCTACGCTGCCCGGCGCGGAAGAGTTTCACGCCGCGCCGTCTGCACGCCCGGGGGCATCTCCACGCAGACGGCGCAGAGCCAGGGGAGAACGCGCAGGACAGAACAAAAAGCCCGGCGCTCGATGAGCGACGGGCTTTTGCGACTGGCGTCCCCGGACGATGGGTGAGGCTTACGGCGCCTGCCCCGCGGCCTGCTGGGCGGCGGCGCGCATGGCGGGCAGGCCCTGCGAGTGCTCCTGATACTCCGGCAGGTTGCGGGCGACCTGGGTGGGGTAGGCGTCCAGGAAGCGCTGGAACAGCGCCTTTGCCTGGCCCGGGTTGCCGCGCAGCTCCTCCGCCCGCGCCGCGCCGTACAGGCCGAACAGGTGCTGCGGGTCGGCGGCCAGGATGGTGTCGGCCTGCGCGCGCGCGGCGGCGGCGGCGTCCTGCAGGCGGTACAGCTCGCCCAGGTGGTAGTGCAGGTCGGCGTCGCGTTCGGCGACCATGCCGTACGCCTGGATGGCCATCGGCGCAAAGAAGCGCACCTGCTCCTCGTTGCCGGACGATACGTTCTGCATCACCCGGTTGAAGAGGGCGTCCGCCCGCTGCCGCGGCGTCATGCTGGACAGGTCCACGGACGCGGGGTCGCCCATGGCGCCCGGCGCGGGGCCCTGCTGCGCGAGCGCGGCCGGC
>JAHWJJ010000102.1 GCA_019348475.1 Gemmatimonadota bacterium
GGTGGGAGAGTACGGCGCCGCCGGCCTGTTCTTGCGAACGCCCGCCCCGATCCTTCGTGATCGGGGCGGGCGTTCGTCGTTGTTGCTGGTTTCGTGGTGCGCCGGGCTCCTGAATCGCCGCGGTGCCCCGACGTGGCCTCGAGCAGGTGTGGCCCGGTCCGCGCCGCGCCCCCTCCGCTCGCTCAGGCTCGCGCCTCCCCCAAAAACCGTTGAGGGGGGTTGAACGGCCCTTTCATCCCACATGGTGCCCGTCGCGCGCGCCGGGCTCCGCGTTCAGGAGCGGGTGAAGCCCCGCACGGACGCGTCAGCGGCCGGGGCGGGGCTTGTGGCAGTTCCAGCCGGCGGCTTCAGCCGCCGGCGCTCGGCCGCGCGCGCTCAACGGCCGCCGTCCGGCCGCCGGCGCCGGCCCGCCTCCACAAACCTTCTGGGCCGCGATCCACGCCGCGTGCGGAAATCCATCATTTCCGTCCCCGATTTACTTGCGCCACCACGTTTTCGCGGGGTAGATTCGCGCATGGCCCACGACGACGTCCCCGCCACGCCTCCCACGCCCGCCGGTGACGCGCCGGCGGAGACACGGGCGGGAACCGTGGCGCTGGTGGGGTATCCCAACGCCGGCAAGTCGTCGCTGATGAACCGGCTGGTGGAGCAGAAGCTCAGCATCGTCACCCCGCTGGCGCAGACCACGCGGGAGCGGGTGCTGGGCATCGACACGCGCGACGGCGTGCAGATGGTGTTCGTCGACACGCCGGGGCTGGTGGAGCCGCGCTACCTGCTGCACCGCTCCATGCTGCACCAGGCCATGCAGGTCATCCACGATTCCGACGTGGTGCTGCTGCTGGTGGACGCGGCGGCGTCATCCGGCGTCCCGGAGTTTTCGGACGACGTGCTGGAACTGCTGCAGCGCGCCAGGTCGCTCATCGTCGTCAGCAACAAGACGGACCTGGCCCGGCCGGGGCAGCTGGCCCGGGTGCGCCAGTGGGCGGGGGAGCGCTTTCCCGCCGCGGCGCTGTTCGAGGTGTCGGCGCTCACGGGCGACGCCGTAGAGGCGCTGCGGGCCGAGATCGCGTCGCGGCTTCCCGTGTCGCCGTACCTGTATCCCGAGGACGACGTCTCGTCGCAGCCCGTGCGCTTTTTCGTGGCCGAGCTGGTGCGCGAGACGGCGTTCGAGATGTTCGAGAAGGAAGTGCCGTACAGCGTGGCGGTGAAGGTGGACGAGTTCCGCGAGGCCGCCACCCCCCTGTACATCCGCGCCACCTTATACGTGGAGCGGCCCACGCAGAAGGCCATCGTGATCGGCGCGGGGGGCGCGGCCATCCGCGCGCTGGGGCAGGCCGCGCGGGAAAAGATCGAGGAGTTCGTGGGCGCCCCGGTGTACCTGGACCTGTGGGTCAAGGTGCTGCCGCGGTGGCGCAGGGACCCGGTGGCGCTGCAGCGCTTCGGGTTCCAGGTCCCCAACCCGGAGCAACGGACGTGATGGAGCCCTGGCTGCTGGAGCTGCTGGTGTGTCCCAGGTGCAGGGGCGAGCTGCGCCACGAGCAGAGCCCGGAGGCGCTGGTGTGCGAGCGCGACCGGCTGCGCTACGAGGTGCGCGACGGCATCCCCATCCTGCTGATCGACGAGGCCCGGCCGCTGGACGAGACCCCCGCGCCCGCGTGAGCGATTTTGCGGGCGTGTTTGACAGCGTTGCGTGCGTTCCGGTAGAATCTCCCCCCCAGACGTCCCCCCGACGCCCAGATCCGGTTCCATGCCCCAGCGCGTGATCCTGCACTTTTCGCCGCACGGCCGCCCCGCCCCCGGGGTGGTGCGCGCGTTCGCCGAAGAGCGGGAGCTGCCCATCGTTGAAGCGCGGGGCGCGGCAGAGGTGCAGGAGCGGGTGGGCCGCGCCTATCCCGCCGCCCTGGTGCTGGACGCGTCGCCGGGATCGGACGACGCGCTGCGGCTGTGCCAGGCGGTAAAAGGCGAGGCGTTCACCTCGGTGGTCCCCGTGATCATGTACCTGGCCCACAACGGCGGCGGGGCCGAGGCGGCCGCGGTGGCGCTGGAGGCGGGCGCGGACGAGGTGCTGGGCCACGGGCTGAGCGAGCGGGAATGCGGGCTGCGGCTGCAGATGGCGCTGCGGAGGGCGGAGCGCGACGTGAGCGTGCACCCCACCACGCTCCTTCCCGGCACGGTGCAGATCGAGCGCGACATCGCCGAGCGGCTGCGCTCGGGCGACAGGTTCGCCGTGTGCTATGCGGACCTGGACCACTTCAAGGAGTTCAACGACCGGTACGGCTACAACAACGGCGACCGGGTGATCCTGATCCTTTCGCGCATTCTGCGCGACGTGGTGCGGGCGCACTCGCAGGCGTCGTTCGTGGGGCACATCGGCGGGGATGACTTCATCTTCAACGCGCCGCTGGGGGAATTCCGCCGCTGCTGCGAGGACGCCATCGCGGTGTTCAGCGAGCTGATCCCGCTGCACTACGCGGTGGAGGACCGGGAGCGCGGCTTCTTCATCGGCAAGGACCGGCGCGGCGAGGAGTACGAGGTGCCGCTGATGACGCTGTCCATCGGCGTCGTCACCAACGAGCACCGCACGTTCGTGCACACGGCGCAGATCAGCGAACTGGCCACGGAGATGAAGGCGTACGCAAAGACCTTTTCCGGCTCCATCTACGTCGTGGACCGGCGGCACGGCGGCCCTTCCGGCTCCGGCGACGGCGAAGGGCAATGAATCCAGCAGACCCGGGGTTGCAAGGTACATGAACGTCCAGTGCACGCACTGCAGCACCGTGTTCCGGGTAGACCCCCGGAAGGTCCCCGCCGCCGGCGTACGGGTCCGCTGCTCCATCTGCCGCGGCGTGTTCGAGATCTCCAGCTCCGGCTCGGCGGAGGCGCAGCCCGCCGCGGCATCGGCCCCGGCTTCGCAGCCGGCCTCCGCTCCCGCCGCGCCCGCGCCGAGCCCGGCTCCCGCGCCCACGCCGACTCCCACGCCGACGCCGACACCGGCTCCCACGCCTGCGCCGACGCCCGCCCCGGCGCCGACGCCGACTCCGGCACCTGCTCCCGCGGCGGCGCCCGCACCTCCGTCCGGGGCACGTCCGGCCCCCGCGCCGGGCGCGTCGCGATCGCCGTTCGGCGCGTCGGATCCGAACGCGAAGGCGCGGCGGCTGGCCCGGGCGCTGGTGTCCGACATCGTGACGTACCATCCGGAACGGCGGGACCAGGCGCTGGCGGATGGTACGCTGAAGCGGGAGTTCATGGACGAGATCAAGAAGAGCTGGGAGGAGTACGTGGGGCAGGTGGGCGCCGACGCCGCCCGCAGCACGCCGCACTTTCGCGACGCGCTGAACGACATCCTGGCGAAGGGCCAGCAGGTGTTTTAAGGGAAGTGCGTGAGTGCGTGAGTGCGTTGGTGCGGGAGTGAACGGCGAAATCATTCACGCACCTTCGCACCTTCGCACTTTCGCACTTTCGCACTTTCGCACTTTCGCACCTTCGCTCTTACGCACCCACGCACCCACGCACCCACGCACCCACGCACCCACGCACCCACGCACCCACGCATTACCGCGCTACCGCACCCACGCACTCCCGCACTTCCCTCCCCCCGGCGGAACGCATAGATTCCCCCCGGTTTACCACACCCATGGGGCCGTCCTCCCGGGCGGCCCTTGTCATTGGCGGAATCATCAGCAGAGCGACATGCACGACCTTCGCGAAGACCTGGACACGTACCGCAACCGGCTCGACGAGCTGGGGAGGTTTCTTTGACCTCGACGCCCGGCAGGAGAAGCTGAAGGCGCTCGAGGCCCGCATGGCCGATCCCTCGTTCTGGAACGACCAGGAAAAGGCCCGCGAGATCATCAACGAAGTCAACCAGCTCAAGGGGTGGGTAGACCCCTGGCGCGAGATGTCGTCCAGGGTGGACGATTTGGGCGAGATGCTGGAGCTGCTCGACGCCGAGCCCGACGCCGGGCTGGCCGAAGAGGTGGAGCGCGACGTCCAGTCCATCGGGCCGGCGCTGGAGGCGCTGGAGCTAAAGAACATGCTCCAGCAGCCCGACGACCATCGCGACGCCCTCATCACCATCCACCCCGGCGCCGGCGGGACGGAGAGCCAGGACTGGGCGGAGATGCTGCTGCGCATGTACACCCGCTTCGGCGAGCGCAACGGCTTCGACGTGGAGCTCCTGGATCTGCAGGAAGGCGAGGAGGCGGGCATCAAGGACGCCACGCTGGAGATCCGCGGCCGGTACGCGTACGGCTTTCTGAAGGCCGAGCGCGGCGTGCACCGGCTGGTGCGCATCTCCCCCTTCGACAGCGCCGCGCGCCGCCACACCTCGTTCGTCTCCGTCTTCGTCTACCCGGCAGTGGACGACACCATCGAGATCGACGTTCGCGACGAAGACATCGAGATGGACGTGTACCGCGCCTCCGGCGCCGGCGGGCAGCACGTCAACAAGACGTCGTCGGCCGTGCGGCTGCGCCACCTGCCGTCGGGCATCGTCGTCGCCTGCCAGCAGGAGCGGTCGCAGCACAAGAACCGCGCGACGGCCATGAAGATGCTCAAGGCCGCGCTCTACCAGCGCGCGCTGGAGGAGCAGGAGAAGGAGAAGGCCAAGCTGGAGAACACCAAGACCGACATCGCCTTCGGCAGCCAGATCCGCTCGTACGTCTTTCAGCCGTACACCATGGTGAACGACCACCGCACCGAGCTCAAGATCCCCGACGTGCAGAAGGTGATGGACGGAGACCTGCAGCCCTTCATCCACGCCTACCTGCGGCAGTACGGGGCCGTGCACTCCGATGGCCAGTGAGCCGATGACGGCGGACCCGGCCGGGGAGCGCCTGGCCGACGACCGCGTGGTCGCCGACCGCGTGGCCAAGCTGGCGCGCCTGCGCGAGCGCGGCCTCGAGCCGTACGCCTACTCGTTCGATCCCACCCACCACGCCGCCGCGGCGCTCGCGCTGTTCGACGGGCACGAGGCGCGGCACGGGGCCGAGCAGGAGCTGGCCGAGCGCGTGCGGGTGGCCGGGCGCATCGTCAGCAAGCGGGTGATGGGAAAGAGCACCTTCGCGCACCTGGCGGACCGCACGGGCAAGATCCAGCTGTACTTTCGCGTGAACGACCTGGCGGACGCGTACGAGGTGCTCGACCTCATCGACCTGGGGGACTGGGTGGGCGCGGAGGGCACCCTGTTCCGCACCCGCACCGGCGAGGTGTCGCTCCGCGTCTCCTCCTTCACCCTCCTCGCCAAGTCGCTGCGGCCGCTGCCGCTGGGGAAGGAAGAAACCGACCCGGAGACCGGCGAGCGCCGCGTCCACAGCGGCTTCAGCGACGTGGAGGCGCGCTACCGGCAGCGCTACGCGGACCTGGCCGTGAACCCGGAGGTGCGCGACACCTTCGTGCTGCGGGCCAGGGTGGTGAGCGCCATGCGGCGTTTTCTGGACGAGCGCAACTTCGTGGAGGTGGAGACGCCCGTCCTGCAGCCGCTGTACGGGGGGGCGCTGGCCCGGCCGTTCGTGACGCACCACAACGCGCTGGACATGCCGCTGTACCTGCGCATCTCGGACGAGCTGTACCTCAAGCGCCTGATCGTGGGCGGGATGGAGCGCGTCTACGAGATCTCCAAGGTCTTCCGCAACGAGGGGTTGAGCCGCTTTCACAACCCCGAGTTCACCATGCTGGAGTTCTACGCCGCGTACCTGGACTACGAGGGCGTCATGCGGCTGACGGAGGAGCTGCTGGTGCACGTGGTGGACACGGCGCTGGGCGGCGCGCCGGTGCGGTTCGGCGAGCACGAGATCCGCTTCGCGCCGCCGTTCGCGCGCTTCTCGATGTACGACGCCATCCGCGACGTGGGCGGGGTGGACGTGGCCGCGCTGGACGACGACGGCCTGCGCGACGCCGTGCGCGCCCTGGGCCTCCCGGCGGACGAGGTGCGGACGATGGGGCGGGGAAGGCTGATCGACGAGCTGTTCGGCTCCCTGGTCGAGCCGAAGCTGATCCAGCCGACGTTCATCACCGACTACCCGCGCGAGATGTCGCCGCTGGCCAAGCCCAAGCGCGGCAACCCCCAGCTGACGGAGCGCTTCGAGCTGATCGTCGCGGGGAAGGAGCTGTGCAACGCGTACAGCGAGCTGAACGACCCCATCGACCAGCGCCAGCGCTTCGAGGCGCAGAAGCGCCTGGCCGCCGCCGGGGACGAGGAGACGCAGCCGCTGGACGAGGACTTCCTGCGCGCCATGGAGTACGGCATGCCCCCCACCGGCGGCTTCGGGATCGGCATCGACCGGCTGGTCATGATCCTGTCGGGTCAGCCCTCCATCCGCGACGTGATCCTCTTCCCCACCATGAGGCCCGAATGACGGGGACGGTGTGCACCGGAGAGGGAGCAGGCGATTCCCTGTTCCCTGTTCCCTGTTCCCTCCTCCTGCCGTTCGGGGGCGCGGGATGAGGCTGGAATGGCGCGTCGCGCGCCGCTACCTGGCCAGCCGCCGGGGCACGCGCTTCCTTTCGCTGATCACCCTGATCGCCATCGGCGGGGTGGCCGTGGGCGTCACGGCGCTCATCGTGGTCACGGCGGTGATGAACGGGCTGCAGACGGAGCTGCGCAAGGGGATCCTGGGCGTCAACCCGCACGTCTTCGTCCTGACCTACGGCGAGGGGATGCGGATGGACGGCTGGCAGGACCCGCTGCGCAGGGTGCGGACGGTGGACGGCGTGGTGGCCGCCGCGCCCTTCGTCCACACCGAGGCGGGGCTGCGCAACCGCGGCGGATACGCCGAGGCCGCCGTCCTGCGCGGCATCGACGTTTCCCCCGCCGGCGCGGCGGTCACGGACATCCCCCGCATCCTGCGCGAAAACCGCATCGACCTGCAGCGCACCCGCAGCGGCCTTCCCGGCCTTGCCGCGGGGCAGACGCTGGGGGCACGGCTGGGGCTGATCCCCGGCGACACGGTGACGGTCATCTCCTTCACCAACGCGCGGGTGACGGCGATGGGGTTCGTCCCCAAGATGTCGATGTACGAGTACGTGGGCGGCTTTCGCACCGGGATGTGGGAGTACGACAACAAGTTCGCCTACACCACCCTTGCCGCGGCGCAGGAGATGGCGGGGCTGGGGAGCGCCGTCAGCGGGCTGGAGGTGCGCGCCGAGGACCCGTACGACGCGCGGGCGCTCTCCGGGCGCATCGAGCAGGCGCTGGGCATCCCGTACCGCACGGACGACTGGATGAACATGAACGCCTCGCTCTTCTCCGCCCTCAAGCTGGAGAAGCTGGCGCTCACGCTCATCCTGCTGCTGATCGTGATCGTCGCCGCCTTCAACATCGTCTCCACCCTGGTGATGGTGGTGACGGACAAGACGCGCGAGATCGGCGTGCTGAAGTCGATGGGAATGACGTCGCGCCGCATCCTGCGCCTGTTCATGGTGCAGGGGCTGGTGATCGGCATCGTGGGCGCGGCGCTGGGGGCGACCGGCGGCGGCATCCTTACCTACGTGGTGGACCGCTTCAAGCTGATCAGCATCCCCGGCGAGATCTACTTCATCAGCCACCTCCCGGTTAAGGTGGATCCCCTGGACATGGTGGGCATCATCGTCGCGACCATCCTGATCTCGTTCCTGGCGACGGTGTATCCGGCGTGGCAGGCCGCGCGCATGGACCCGGTAGAGGCGATCCGCCATGAGTAGCGCCTTTCCGTCGGTGCAGCCGCCGGCGGCGTTCGCCCGGGCGGAGCCCTCGATCGTCGCGCGCGGCGTGCGCAAGAGCTACGTGGGCGGCGATGGCACCCCCCTGCAGGTGCTGGACGGCGTGGACCTGGAGGTGCGCCCGGGCGAGATGGTGTCCGTGATCGGGCAGAGCGGGTCGGGAAAGTCCACGCTGCTGCACGTGCTGGGCGCGCTGGACCACGCGGACGCGGGCGAGGTGTTCGTCGGCGGGCGGCACGTCGCGGCGCTGAAGGAAGAGGCGCTGGCGGAGCTGCGGGGTCGGAACGTGGGATTCGTCTTCCAGTTCCACCACCTGCTGCGCGAGTTCAGCGCGCTGGAGAACGTGATGATGCCGCAGCTGATCGTGGGCACGGCCGAGGGCGCGGCGCGGAAGCGGGCGGAGGAGCTGCTGGGGCTGGTGGGGCTGATGCCGCGCGCGGCGCACAAGCCGGCGCAGCTCTCCGGCGGCGAGCAGCAGCGCGTGGCGGTGGCGCGCGCGCTGGCCAACCGCCCGCTGGCGGTGCTGGCGGACGAGCCGTCGGGAAACCTGGACCCCGGCACCAGCGAGCGGCTGCACGACCTGCTCTTCGCCGTCTGCCGCGAGGAGGGGGCGGCCATGGTGCTGGTGACGCACGACCTGGGGCTTGCCGCGCGCGCGGACCGCGTTCTGCGGTTGCACGGGGGACAGCTGGTGGCGGTGGGGCCCGAGGCGGGCCCCACCCAGGCGGACGAGTAAGGAGGGGATGCGACGGATGCTGTGCGAGAACTGCGGCAAGAACGAGGCGGCCATCCACCTCACGCAGATCCAGAACAACGAGATGACCACGCGCCACCTCTGCGAGCCCTGCGCGGAGACGATGGGGCTTTCGTCGGGCGCGCCCGCCAACGCGCCCCTGGCCGACTTCATCGCCCAGATGGGAAAGGCGATCGCGTCGGAGACGGTGGCCGCCGCCGGCACCTGCCCCAGCTGCGGGCTGAACCTGGCGGACTTCAAGAAGACCGGGCGGCTGGGGTGCGCGCGCTGCTACTCCACGTTCGACACCTCGCTTCGCGGGCTGCTGCGCAAGCTGCACGGGGGCACCCAGCACACCGGCAAGGTGTACCTGCCGCCGCACCCCACCGAGACCGACCGCACGGCGCGGGTGGTGAGCCTGCGGCGCAGCCTGGCGCGCGCGGTGGAGAGCGAGGACTTCGAGCGCGCGGCCGGGCTGCGCGACCAGATCCGCCGCCTGGAAGCCGGACAGGAGGTCTGACCATGGGCAGCGGCTTTCTGGGGGCCATGCCCGACGCGGGGCTGGCGTGGCTGCGGGCCGACGGGCCCCACAGCGACATCGTCCTTTCCACCCGCATCCGCCTCGCGCGCAACCTGCAGAACTTTCGCTTCGGCACGCGCGCGGACGGCGACGACCGCCGCGAGGTGCTGCGGATGACGCTGGAAACCGCCGGCGTGGCCGAATCGCTGCGCGACGGACGGCAGCTCGTGGTCAGCGAGCTGCAGACGGCGGAGCGGCAGCTTCTCCTGGAACGCCACCTGGTCAGCCGCGAGCTGGTCGGCTCCAACGGCCACGCCACCCCCAGCCACACCGCGCTCCTGATGGCGCCGGGCGAGGCGCTCAGCGTGATGGTGAACGAGGAAGACCACCTGCGCCTGCAGAACATCGTGGGAGGCTTTCGCCTGCGCGACGCCTGGCGCGACGTGGAGCGGCTGGACGACGAGCTGGGGCAGCGTCTTCCCTACGCCTTTCACACCGAGTTCGGCTACCTGACCTCGTGCCCCACCAACGTGGGGACGGGGCTGCGCGCCTCGGTGCTGATGCACCTTCCCGGGCTCGTCCTTACGCAGGAGATCGGAAAGGTCCTTCAGGGGATCAGCCAGGTGGGGCTCACCTTCCGCGGGCTGTACGGCGAAGGGTCCGAGGTGGTCGGAAACTTCTTCCAGATCAGCAACCAGACCACGCTGGGGAAGACCGAGGAGGACCTGATCGACCACCTGCAGCGCGTCGTCCACCAGGTGGTGCAGTACGAGACCCAGGCGCGCGGGGTGCTGCTGCGCGACGCGCCGGTGGTGATCGAGGACAAGGTGTGGCGCGCCTACGGCCTGCTGCGCCACGCGCGGTCCACCAGCTTCGAAGAGGTGATGAACCTGTTGAGCGGCGTACGGCTGGGCGTGGGGCTGAAACTCATCCCCGACCTGAGTGTATACACGCTCAACCGGATCATGATCTTCACCCAATCCGCCCACCTGGAGCAGGTCGCGGGTAACCCGCTCCAGGACGGCGACGCGGACGTTCAGCGGGCAGCGTACGTGCGTGCGGTGCTCTCGTCAGAAAGGCCGGGAGACGGCGGACCCACTGGCGCGGCGCATGCGTAGGACCTGCGCTTACGGCATGGTGTGTCGCGAGGTCTCGCCCGGAACCGAGGTCCAGGAAAGATGAACTACAACTTCACCGACCGCGTGCGAAAGGTGCTCGCGATGGCCCGCGAAGAGGCCATCCGCCTGCAGCACGATTACGTCGGCACCGAACACATCCTGCTGGGCCTGATCCGCGAGGGCGAGGGTGTGGCGGCCGCCGTCCTGAACAACCTCAACGTGGACCTCGACCAGGTGCAGGAAAAGGTCGAAGAGTCCGTGCGCCGCGGCAAGGCGACCATCGCCCTGGGCGAGCTTCCCTATACGTCGCGCGCCAAGAAGGTGCTGGAGTTCGCCATGGCCGAGGCCCGCGAGCTCAACCACAGCTACGTGGGCACCGAGCACCTTCTTCTCGGCCTGCTGCGCGAGGAGAAGGGGATCGCGGCCGAGGTGCTGGGGCAGCTGGGGGTGACGCTGGAGGACGCACGCCGCGAGACGCTCAAGCTGCTCGGCTCCGAGCCGTCGGCCGCGCCCACCGCCAGCACGCCCACCGCGTCGGCCGGCGGGGGCACGCAGAAGGGCGAGAAGAAGAGCAAGACCCCGGCGCTGGACCACTTCTGCCGCGACCTGACGGAGCTGGCGCGCCAGGGCGACCTGGACCCCACCATCGGCCGCGCCGAAGAGATCGAGCGGGTGATGGAGATCCTGTCGCGGCGCAAGAAGAATAACCCGGTGCTGATCGGCGAGCCCGGCGTGGGCAAGACGGCGATCGTGGAGGGGCTGGCCCAGCTGA
>JAHWJJ010000103.1 GCA_019348475.1 Gemmatimonadota bacterium
CGTCCAGCAGCAGCAGGTTGGCTTTCTGCAGCGTGATCTTGGCCAGCGCCACGCGCGCCTGCTCGCCCCCGGACAGGTCGCCCACGCGCGCCTCCTGCTCGTCGCCCGAGAAGAGAAAGCGGCCCAGGTGGCCCCGCAGCTCGGGAAAGGTGAGCGACGGCGCCGCCTCCGCCACCTCTTCCCGGATCTTCTTGGCCGGATCCAGGTGTGTGAAGTCCTGCCTGTAGTACGCCGGCCGCACGCCCGTGCCCATGGTCACGGAGCCGCGCTCCGGGGGCGTGACGCCGGCCAGCACGCGCATCAGCGTGGACTTGCCGCAGCCGTTGGGGCCCACGACGGCGATCCGCTCGGCGCGCGACACCTCCGCCGAAAACGGGGCGAAGAGCACGCGCTCGCCGTGGGCGCACTGCACGCCGTCCACGCGCATCACCACGCCGCCGCTGCGCCCGCCGGACGCGAAGCGCAGCCCCATCGCCTTCTCGTCACCGGAGACGGCGGCGATGCGGTCCATCCGGTCCAGCAGCGTACGGCGGCTCTTCGCCTGGTTGGTGCGGGTGCCGGCGATGAACTTCTGGATGAACGCCTCGGTGCGGGCGATGTGCTCCTGCTGCCGCTCGTACTGCCTCTGCTGCAGCGTCCGCCGCTCCTCGCGCTGCGTGAGAAAGCTCTCGTACCCGCCCGTGTACGCGTACGCCGTCCCCTCTTCCAGGTGCAGCACGTGGTCCGCAAGCCGCTCAAGGAACACGCGGTCGTGGCTCACCACCAGCACCGCGCCCGGGTAGCCGCGCAGGAACTCCTCCAGCCACTCAGTGGAGCGCAGGTCCAGGTGGTTGGTGGGCTCGTCCAGCAGCAGCACGTCGGGCTGCGCCAGCAGCGTCTGCGCCAGCCGCAGGCGCCCCAGCTCGCCGCCGGAGAGGGCGCGGATCGGCTTCTGCCACGTGTTCGGCGGAAACCCCAGCCCCTCCAGCGCGGCGTCGGCGCGCGAGCGCATCTCGTACCCGCCGCGGCGCCGGAATTCCTCCACGTGCCGGTCGTACGACTTCAGCAGCCGCTCGGCTTCCCTGGGCTCCCTGACGGTGCCCAGCGCCTCCAGCTCGGCGTCGATGCGCGCCTCCATCGCCACCAGGTCGGCGAACGGCTCCAGCGCCGCCTGGTGCACCGTGTCCGCGCTCTGCTCGCCGCGGTTCTGGCGCAGCAGGGTGAAGCGAAGGCCGGGGTGGCGCCAGACCTCGCCTTCCGTCGGCTCGTCGTCGCCGGTGATGGTCCTGAAGAGCGTGGTCTTTCCCACGCCGTTGCGCCCCACGATCCCCCACCGCTCCCGCGCGCCCACGGTGAACGAGACGTTGCGGAACACCCAGCGGTCGCCGTACTGCTTTCCCGCGTTCTGCAGCCGGACGATGGTCATCTGCCCCCGAGCAGCGACATCGACCCCGTCTTGCGGAACGGCACCGTGCGGCGCGATCCGGCGGCGCGCACCTGCACGTCACCGGTCACGCGGTAGTTGAACCGCCCCGTGCGCAGGATCGAGGACGCCACCGGCCCCAGCTCCGAGAGGCGGAACTCCACCGGAATCTGCACCACGCGCGTCTCGCCCCCGCGCACCACGATGTCTTCCTCGTGGGTGCCGCTGGTAAGGCGCTCCCACCCCTGCTGGTCCGCGGAGTCGCGCGGGGTGCGCAGGAACAGCTCGTAGTTCACCCGCTCCGCGCGAAAGCCCACGGGGTTGGGGTTCTCCACGCGCACGTTCACCAGGATGGTCCCGCCGCTCAGCCCCACGCTTCCCAGCTCAACGCCCTCCAGGTCGATGATGGGCTTGCGGAAGCCGGTGCATCTGGAAGCAATCGTCAACAGGGCCAGCACGGCCAGCAGCATCGTACGTCGCATCATGTCCGTTGCTCCTTGGTGGTGCAGAACCGCGATTGGAACTGCACGGTTTGGGCGTGTCCCCCGCGAGCGGGGGCCGGGCTGCGCGCGCACCGGGCACGATACGACTGTGCCCAGGTGCGTCGAGCCCCCGGCGCGCCAGGGGTTTCGATCCTATCCTCGGGGCCCGCGCGGCGCGCCGGTGTCTCGCCCCTGCGGGCGCGCATCCCTCACGCAACTTCGGGCGCGCCACCGATGCGCCTGCCGCAGTCGTGAACCATCCGCAATCGCGAATCTGATCCGGTCATCGCCGCGTCCGCGCCAGGAGCGAATGAATTCGCCGCTGGAAAATCGCGAAGTCCGCCTGCGCGGACTGCTCCTGCCGCCCGCCGAGCGAGTGCACATCCGCGGCCCCCCGGCAGTTGAAGCCCCGCGCAGTTTGCGGGGCTTTCCGCCCTGGTTGCGGCGGCTTCAGCCGCTCAGGCGGCGAGCCCGCCTCCTGCCGCGGGCCGCCTGATCGAACCGGTTGGCATCGACGCGCTCACTCGGTGAACGCCAGCCCCGGCGCACGGCGCCACGCCTCCCATTCCGCGCCTTCCAGCATCGTCCAGCGCCCGCCCGGGCCCAGCAGCAGCCCGCGGCCGCACCATCCGCCGACGAAATCGAGGTCGTGGCTGCTGATCAGCACCGCGGCGCCCGCTCCCCGGCGGGCATCCAGCTCCGCCACCAGGTGCTCGGCACTGGTGCGGTCCAGGCCGTTGAGCGCCTCGTCCAGCAGCAGGGCCTGCGGACGGTGCAGCAACGCGGCGGTGATGGCGGTCTTGCGCCCCATCCCCTGCGACAGCTCGCGGCACAGCGTCCCTTCCGCGCCGGCCAGGCCCAGCAGGTCGAGCAGGCGCGCGCTTTCCTGCCGGGCCGCGGACGCGTCCATCCGCCGCGCCGCCGCGACGAACTGCAGGAACTCGCTCACGGTCAGCTCGCCGTACAGGAACGGCTGCTCGGGGACGAAGCCGATACACCCCGCCGCGGACGCGGGGTCCTTGAAGGGATCGTGCCCGCACAGCCGCACCTGGCCCGCGTCCGGCAGCCGGTCGCCCGTCACGCACCCCAGCAGCGTGCTCTTTCCCGCGCCGTTGGAACCCAGCAGCGCCACCGCCTCCCCCGGCCGAAGCGCGAAGGAGATGCCGTCCAGCACCACGCCGCGCCGGTACTTCTTCCGCAGCCCCTCCACCGCCAGCGGCACCACGTCCGTCCCCATCGTCCCCGTCATCGTCCCGCCGCGGCAAGGGAGGCGGCGGAGGCGACCAGCGCGCTCGCCCCCGCCGCCCCGATCCACATCCACGCACCGGCGCCCAGCACCAGCGCCCACGTCAGCCCCACCGGCACCACCAGCGCCAGCGCCATCCCGAACGCCGCCGCCCAGCGCCCCAGCAGGCGGTCCGCGGCGGCGAGCCCGGCCGCGCGGTCCAGCCAGCGCCGCCCCTCGCGCTCCATGCGCCCCAGCCCGATGACGGCGGCCGCCTGCATCGCCAGCACCACCGCGCCCGCGCCGGCCACCCACCCCTGCACCGCCGGCCGCTCGCCCGCGCGGAGGATGGCGAGCACGCACACCACGGCCACGGGCCAGGCCACACGCCCCGCCCACCGGAACCGCCGCGCCACCACCGCCGCGTCGCGCGCGCGCACGGCCCCGGCGCGCGCGGGGAGGAGGCGCGCCAGCCCGCGCCCGCTCACCAGCCCCGCCTGCCCAGCCTCGGGCGCCGGCGCGTACGCCATCTCCGCGGCCTGAGGCGAGAACCGCGGCGCCGCGCGCTCGAACCGCCGCGCGCCCGCCGCCGCCAGCAGCGCGGCGACGATCGCCGCCGCCGCGGCCACGCCCCACGCGGGGAGCGGCTCCGCGACTGTCAGGCGTGCGGCGACGATCCCGTCCACCACCGGGACCAGCGGCGCGAACACCAGCGGCCCGGCGTTCCGCATCTCGCGGTCGAAGGCGATGCGGCGCGACCAGAAGCCCGGCCGCCACTCGCTGGAAACCGCGTCCCGCGCCCCGCCCGCCAGCGCGAAGAGTGCCGCGCCCCACGCGGTCGCCGCCGCCGCACCCGCGACCGCCAGCACCGTTCCGCCCACGGTGCCGGCCGCTACATGCGGGACCAGCACCAGCGCCACCACCAGCAGCGCGAGCGCGGCGAGCCGCATGGCGCGCAGCCAGTACGACGCGCGGGCCGGGATTCCGAGCCGCCGCAGCAGCGCATCGTCCGCCGGGCGAAAGAGGATGGGATACGTCCAGAACGCAACGGCGGCGGACACCACCAGCCCCAGCCCGAAGGCGCCGTCACCGTCGCGCGGATCCGCCCGCACCGAGTCCGCGCCCAGCCAGAGCGCCGCGATCCCCAGCAGCGCCGGCAGCCCCACACCGATCCACGCGCCCGGCCGCGGATGCCGGAACGGGTCGGCCACTCGTCGCGCTTCGAGGCTGAGGAGGAGACGAAGGGGGCTGCGAGTCACAGGGAGAAGGTCAGGGCGATGCACACGGACCGGAGGCGGAATATGAGACGGGGCGCCGGGCGCGGCAACGCCGGGTCTTGCGCGCGATCACCCATGCATCCAAATTTCGTGCATACACCAGGAGAGGGATTCATGGGCACAGCCGAACAGGTTGATGCAGCATCGTCCACCGCGCGGCGTCGCCCGCGAGGCCGCATCCGCAGCCCCAAGCGCACGGACGCGCTCTCGTCGACGCTCGCGTCGGGGGCACTGGCCCGCGTGGTGATCGACCTTGCCGTCCATCCCGACGATGCGCCGCACGGCCGCGAGATCCAGCGCCGCACCGGGCTCACGCCGCGCTCGCTGCAGACGGAGCTTGCGCGCCTGGAGTCGCTGGGCGTAGTGCGGCGCCGTCCGGAGGGTCGCCGCGTCCGTTACGAGCTGGTGGAGAGCAATCCGCGCTGGCGTGCGTTGCGAGCGTTGATCCGGGAGCTTGCCGACCCGGTGGACGTGGTGCGCAACGCGTTAGCGGACGTGCCCGGAATCGGGGCGGCCTTCGTTTTCGGCTCCATCGCCCGCGGCGACGCACGGGAGGACAGCGATGTCGACGTGTTCATTCTCGGCGAGGGCATTCCTGATCGGGTGCTGTACCGGGGTACGGCAGAAGCCGGCATCCTCCTGGACCGCGAAGTAAACCTGGTGCAGATGACGCGCGACGACCTGGCCCGCCGGATCGAATCGGGCAGTTCCTTCATCCGGAACGTCCTCCGCGGGCCCAAGCTGTGGCTGGCCGGCAGCCAGACTGATCTTGAACAAACGTGCGAGAGCGCGTCATGAGCATACCGCATCGCATTCAGCGGCTGCTGGACAGCGGGCAATTGCAGGAGGCCGCAACAAAGGACGCAGATATCGCGGCCTTGTGGGAGAAGGCGGTGATATCTGCACGCGACGCCCGCAACCCGGCGAACTCGCCCGACAACCAGTACGTGCTCGGCTACCAGGCGTTGCTCCAGATGAGCACCGCCGTCCTCTCGTGCGCGGGCTATCGGACGCGCGGCTCGCACGGGCATCACGCGAACACGTTCTATGCGGTCGGGGCGCTGCAGATCCCGGGACTGGAGGAGATCCACATCACTTCGGAACGCATTCGCCTGATGCGAAAAGGTCTCAGCGTACGAGCCCGGCTCGCCCACCCCCGAACAGCTCGCCCGTCTGGAGGCCCTTCTGGACGACGCCATGCCGGCCGCTTACAGATGGCTCGTGGAACAGCGGCCCGGGAGGCGGTTCATGCGCTACGACGCCTGACGGCAAGCACCCTCACCCTGGGTCGCCGCGTTCGCGCATGCGGGCGGCGATCTTCAGCTCGTACCCGCGGTCGGTGGGCTCGTAGAAGCGCGCGTCCTGGATCACGTCCGGCAGCGTCTGCAGCGGCACGTAGCCGCCCTCGTAGTCGTGCGCGTACTTGTACCCCTCTCCGAATCCCCACTCCTTCATCAGCGACGTCGTGGGATTGCGCAGGGCCAGCGGCACGGGCGCGCTGGCGTGCTCCTTCGCCGCCTGCGACGCCGCGCCCCCGGCCAGGTACGCCCGGTTGCTCTTGGGCGCATTGGCGACGTAGAGGATGGCGTTGTAGAGCGGCAGCAGCCCCTCGGGGAGCCCCAGCCGCTCGAACGCCAGCATCGCGTTCACGCAGACGATGCCGGCCTGCGGGTCCGCCAGCCCCACGTCCTCGTACGCGGCCGCGGTCAGCCGCCGGAAGACGGTCTTGGCGTCCTCGCCCGACTGGATCATCCGCATGGCCCAGTACAGCGCGCCGCTGCCGCTGCTGGCCCGCAGCGACTTGTGGAACGCGGAGAGCATCTCGTACATCAGCGAGGTGTCGTAGCGCGCCGTGGGCTGCTGCAGCGCCTCGCGCGCTTCGCGGACGGTGATCCGGCCGCCCGGGCCAACCAGCCGCGCCGCGATCTCCGCCCCGGTCAGCGCCTGCCGCGCGTCGCCGCCGGTATTGCGGACCAGCACGTCCTCCGCCTCCTCGTCCATCGACACCCCCGCCCCGCCCAGCCCGCGCTGGGCATCCGCCAGCGCGCGCCGCAGCAGTGTGCGAAGGTCGTCCTCCGTCAGCGTCTCCAGCACCAGCACCGTGGAGCGTGAGAGCACGGCGGGGTTGATCTCGAACCCCGGGTGCTCCGTCGTCGCGCCCACCAGCGTCATCAGCCCGGATTCGATCCACGGGAGCAGGAAGTCCTGCTGGCCCTTGTTCAGCCGGTGGATCTCGTCGATGAACAGCAGGGTGCGCCGCCCCGCCCTGCGGCGCGCCTCCGCCTCCTTCACCACCTCGCGCAGCCGCGGCACTCCCTCGCTGACGGCGTTGAAGGGGACGAACGAGGCGCCGCTGTCGGTGGCGATCACCCGCGCCAGCGTCGTCTTGCCGCTCCCCGGCGGCCCGTGGAGGATGAGGTTGGGAAGATGCCCGGCAGCCATCAGCCTGCGGAGCGTTCCCTCCGGCCCCGCCAGGTGCTGCTGTCCCACGATCTCGTCCAGCGTGCGCGGGCGCATCCGTTCCGCCAGTGGGGCGGAGGGGTCCGTCGCCGGCGCGGCGGCGGCGTCGCCGGGTGGGGGCGCGGGGGGCCCCGCTTCGCCGAACAGGGAGAGGTCGCTCACGGCTCCACGTATCCGCGGACGAGAAGGTAGGTGACGTAGAACAGCCCCGCCCCCAGGAAGACGGCGACGGAGGTGGAAAGGCTGCGCTTCTTCTGCACCTCGGGGACCAGGTTGCTGGCGGCCACGTACAGCGTGACCCCGGCGCTCAGCGCCAGGCCGGTGGTGGCGAGGATGCGCACGTGCTCGGTCAGCACCACGCCCGCGACGGTGGATACGCCCAGCAGCGCCACCGCGCCGATGGCGCGCCTGGCCGAGTTGCCGCTGGCCAGCATGATGGACGCCACGGTGACGCCCTCCGGCACCTTGTGCAGCAGGATGGCGATGAACACCAGCAGCCCCAGCCACTCGCCCGCATGAAAGCCGCTGGCGATGGCCACGCCGTCGAAGAAGGTGTGCAGGAGCAGCCCCAGCAGCGCGGTGATCCCCACCCAGCGGCTCACCATGTGCTCATGGTGCGTTTCTTCGCCGAAGTGGAAGTGCGCCACAAGGACGTGCTGTGTAAGGTGCACCAGCAGGTAGCCCACCAGCACCGCCGCGGCGGCGGCCTCACCGCCTTCGTCCACCGCGTGGGGGATCATCCCCACCAGCGCGGTGGCGATCATGAACCCCGCGCCGAACGCGATCAGAAAGCGCTGCGTGGCGCGTCCGGCCGCCGATGCCGCGGTGATGACGAACCCGCCGATGAGGTTTGCGGCGGCCGCCGCCAGGGCGTACCACAGGGCCGTGCTCAAGAAGTATCCGCGCGCGTCGGGAGTGGACGGGGTGAAGCGCGGGAAAGTAGCGACGCGGTGCGAAGGTACGAAAGGATACAACTCGTTCGCGTCCCTCCGCCGCCGCTACCCCTCCAGCACCACGAACGCCGCCGCCGTGTCTTGCGTGTGGGTGATGGACAGGTGGATGCGGCGGGCGCCCCGCTCCGCGGCGGCTTCCGCGGCGCGCCCGGAGAGGCGCAGCGAGGGTGCGCCGGAGGGGTCAGAGACCACCTCCACCTCCGTCCACCGTCCGCCCAGCCCCCAGCCGGTTCCCAGCGCCTTGAAGAATGCCTCCTTGGCGGCGAAACGCCCCGCGAACGACTCCAGCGCGGACTTCGACGCGCGACACCGCTCCGCCTCGCCCGCCGTGAAGAAGCGCGCGACCGCCGCGTCGCCGCGCCGCTGCATCAGCCGCGCGAAGCGGGGGATGGAGACCAGGTCCACGCCGATGCCGGCGATCACGCGCGCCGCCTTGCGCGGGGCGCCATCCGCGCGCAACGTGAGGGCCGCGCGCGGCAGACGGCACGCCATTCGCAACCCGCCGCGCGCGAAACATCCACCGGAACCCCAATCGGAGGCAGGGAAGACGTGGCGCGGAAGCCCTGGAGGGCCAGGATGCGGCTGTGGACCGCGGTTGCCACGGGCGTGGTCGCCGGCATCGTGTTCGGCTGGTTCCTCGTGGAGATGCTGATCCTGAGATGACAGGGAATAGGGAATAGGGAATAGCTTGCGGGCTTCCACGCGGACGTCTGGCCCTGTGCCGCTTCCCACCCGGCCAGCGCCAGTGCCGGCAACTCGGCACGCAGCCCACTCCGGATCCCCCGGCTTCCGCTGCTTCCCCCTGTGTGAACCGCGAATACCCGGCGCGCTTCCCCGCAGCCGCTTCCAATCCCCGGCTTCCGCTGCTTCCCCCGTCGCACACCGCGACAGCGTGGGCTCCACGCGGACGTCTGGCCCTCTGCCGCTGCGCCACGCGACCAGTCCCGGTGCCGGCGACGCGGCACCAACGCCGCTCCGACTCCCCCCTATTCCCTATTCCCTATTCCCTATTCCCTATTCCCTACGATCCTCCGCGCCCACAGAAACCTCCTCCGCAGCTCCCGCTCGTACGCGCGCCGGCCGGCCACGTCGTTGCGCGCGACGCCCCCGTTGCCCAGCGAGGCGTGGATGATCTGGGACCCGCCGGTGGACATCGCCACGTGCGTGCACTGGCCGGGCGTCTCCGCAAAGAACAGCAGGTCGCCCGGGCGCAGGTTCGCGAAATCGTCCCCGCACGCCACCAGCTCGCCGGCGCGGGACTGCTGGTCGCTGTCTCGCGGCAGCACGTGCCCGTGCATGCGGTAGAGCGCCTGCACGAACCCGGAGCAGTCCACGCCTCCCATGGTCAGCCCGCCCCACAGGTACGACACCCCCAGCCAGCGCCGCGCCGTGTCGCAGATGGCGGCGCCATCCGCGGGAAAGCCCAGGCCGCGCGCGCCCAGCGGCACCAGCTCGCCCCCGGGCACACCCGTGCGCCCGTCCGGCAGCCGCACCACGCCGTCGGACTCGCGAACCACGCGCGCGCCCCAGGGCAGCCGCACCATCACGTCGCCATCGTCCAGCGCCACCTCGGCCCCCAGTGAGACCCAGACGTCGCCGTCCACGCCCAGCTCCCAGGCGCGCGCCATCTGCTCGTCCATCAGCGCCAGGTACCCGGCGTGGATCCAGCCGATGTAGCCGTCCGATCCACGGCACTGCATCCACCGGCCGTCGCGCCGAAACACCATCAGCCGACTGCCCAGCACCGCCTGCGACACCTGCGTGCACTGGATGCGGGGCGCGGAGAGCATGGGCGCCACCGCGGCGGAAACCACGGCGTGCACCCGGTCATCCGCGTCCGCCTCGGGAAGCATCTGCACGCGGTCCACCACCTGACCCCACGCCGTCAGCCCCGCGACGCGCCGGTGCAACTCCTGCGCGGCCTGCGGCTCGGAGGTGGCACCCAGCAGCGTCACCGTGTCGCCGCGGACCTCCACCTCCACTTCGAAGACTGCCAGCCGCGGATCGGGGGCGAGCTGGTCGCGCACCTCCTGCACCAGCGCCCGCACCTCTTCGCCGTCGCCCCTCACCCGTTCAGCACCCCGTTCAGCACGTCCATCACGCGCTCCACGTCCTCCGGCTGGTTGTACAGGTGCGGCGCCAGGCGCACCGCCCCCTCCCGCAGCACGCACCCCACCCCCGCCCGCGCCAGCGCCGCGTACACGCCCGCCGCGTCCGCCGGGCGAAAGGCGAAGATCCCCGACCGCCGCTCCGGCCGCGGATCGCTCGCCACCTCCACGCCGCGGCCCGCCAGCCACGCCGCCAGCGGATCCAGCAGCCCCAGAACGTGGGCGCGGATGCGCCGCGGATCGGCCTCGATCAGCAGCTCCAGCGATTCCGCCAGGCCGGCGTAGTCCTGCAGCGGCTGCGTGGCCACCTCGAACCGCCGCGCCCCCTCCACGAACGCGTACTCGTAGTCCAGCACGCGCTCCAGGTCCGCCGACGCCGCCATCGCCGTCCACCCGATCAGCCGCGGCTCCATCCGCTCGACCAGCTCGCGCCGCACGTACGTGAATCCCGTGCCGAAGGGGCCGCACAGCCACTTGTGCCCGCCCGTCGCCAGCACGTCGATGCCGCACGCGCGCACGTCCATCGGCAGCTGGCCCAGCGCCTGGATGGCGTCCACCACCAGCCAGCTGCCGTTCGCGCGGCACACCCGGCCCAGCGCCTGAAGGTCCGCCACCCAGCCGCTGGTGAACTGCACCGCGGAGACGGCCACGATCCCCACGTCTCCGCGGGCAACCTCCTCCAGCATCCGCTCCTCGTCCGGGTTGCCGCGCGCGTCCGCCGGCAGCACGTCCACGCGCACGCCGCCCAGCCGCTGCATCCCCATCCATGGATACACGTTGGCGGGGAACTCGCGGTCGCTCAGCACCACGCGGCGCCCGGGCTCCAGCGGCAGGCACTGCGCGCCCAGGTTGATGCCGAAGCTGGTGTTGGGGAGCAGCGCGATCTCGTCCTCGTCCGCGCCGGCCAGGCGGGCGGCGGCGCGGCG
>JAHWJJ010000104.1 GCA_019348475.1 Gemmatimonadota bacterium
GTGGACGTGGCGCTGGCCGACACCCTGCGCCCCGGCGAAACGCTCTCCGGCCTGCTCGCGCGCACCAGGCTGGACGCGGAAGCGGCCAGGGCGCTGCTGGCGGAGCTGAGCCAGGTCGCGGACCCCCGTTCCGTCCGCCCGGGGCTGGTGGTCCACTACCGGATGGCGGTCAGTGACGGACGCGTGCGGGGGATGAGCACCACGGTGGACGCGGACCGCTCGCTCGACTTTCACCGCGCGGGGGCGGCGTGGGCGGCGGAGGTGAAGGAGGTGCCGGTACGCGCGGACACGGCGGTGCTGGCGGGGACCGTCCGCCATTCGCTGTACCAGGCGCTGATGGACGGCGAGGGCGACGTGCCGCGCGCCGAGCGCCAGGCCGTTGCCGACGTGCTGGCGGACCGCATCTTCGCCTGGAAGGTCGACTTCTCGCGCGACCTGCGCCCCGGCGACTCGTTCCGCATCCTGTACGAGCGGATGGTGCGTCCCGACGGCACCGCGCGCACGTCCCGGGTGCTCGCCGTGCAGTTCAGCATCGGCGGGGCGGAGCACGACGCCTACCTCTTCACCGTCAACGGCGCGGACGACTACTACGACGGCGAGGGCGAGTCGCTGCGCCGCGCGTTCCTGCGCGCGCCGCTGGAGTTCCGGCGCATCAGCTCCGCGTACTCCACCGGCCGGTTCCACCCCATCCTGCGCCGGGTGCGCGCCCACCACGGCATCGACTACGCGGCCTCGTCCGGCACCCCCATCCGCGCGGTGGGCGACGGCGTGGTGCAGAAAGCCGGGTGGGGCGGCGGATACGGCAACGTGGTCGAGATCCGGCACCAGCGCGGCTACTCCAGCCGCTACGCGCACATGCGCGGCTTCGCCTCCGGCATCGCGGCCGGCACGCGGGTGCGGCAGGGGCAGGTGATCGGCTACGTGGGGACGACGGGGCTCTCCACCGGTCCGCACCTGCACTACGAGTTCCACATGTCCGGCCGGCCGGTGAACCCCACCACCATCCGCTACCTGACCGGCGAGCCGGTTCCCGGCGGCGCGCGCGGCCGCTTCCGCGCCCAGCGCGACGCGCGCATCGCGCTGATGGAGCGCGCCGGCGGGCCGCTGCTCGCCGCCAATCCGCGCCCCGACACCACCAGGACGCGCCGGCGTGGCTGACCAGGCGCGCCCGGACGCCCGCTTCGCCCTCTATCCCGCCATCGATCTGCGCCGCGGGCGCTGCGTGCGGCTGGAGAAGGGGCGGGCGGACCGTGAGACGGTCTACGGCGGCGATCCCCACGGGGTCGCCGCCCGTTTCGTGGCCGCGGGGGCGCAGTGGATCCACGTGGTGGACCTGGACGCCGCCTTCGGCGACGGCAGCAACCGCGCGCTGATCCGCGATCTGGCGTCTTCGGTGGATGCGCGAGTGCAGAGCGGCGGCGGGTTGCGGACGGACGAGGATCTCGCGGAAGTGCTGGAGAGCGGCGTCGCCCGCGCGGTGATCGGGACGGCGGCGATCGAGAACCCGGAGCTCGTCCGCCGCGCCGTGGAGCGCTGGGGGGCGGAGCGGATCGCGGTGGGGCTGGACGCGCGCGGTCGCCGCCCCGCGGCGCGCGGCTGGACCGAGGAGAGCGGGACGGACCTGTTCGACCTGGCGCGTTCGCTGGTGGACCTTGGCGTGCGCACCATCATCCACACCGACATCGACCGTGACGGGATGATGATGGGCCCGAACCTGGACCTCTCCGCCGAGCTCGCCGCGCACTCGGGCGCGGAGGTCATCGTCTCGGGGGGAATGCGGGGGATCGAGGACGTGCACGCCGTCGCCGAGCTGGCGCGAGACGAGCGGAGGATCGGGGGCGCCATCATCGGCAAGGCGCTCTACGAGGGCGCGCTCGATCTCGGTTCCGCACTGCGGGCGGTGGGCTGATGCCGCGCATCGTCATCCACCGCGTCCGCGCGACGGTGAGCGTGCACTCGCTGACCCGCACGGTCCAGCACTACACCGGGCTCCCCCTTCCCGAAGCCCAGCGCGCGGTGGACCGCGCCCGCGCCGGCGAGCGCGTGGAGCTGGAGCTGGACGACGAATACGCCGCTTATGACCTGGCGGCCCTCCTCGGCGACCTCGGCGCAACGGCCGAAGTGGACGAGTCGCACTAGCCCTTAACCCGGAGTAGCCTCTGTCATTCCGAAGGAGGCGCCGCGCGGAACCGGGCTGACGGCAGATCCCCTGGCGCCGACTGAGGAATCTACTCGCCCGATCTGGTGGACTGCACCGCGCGCCGTACTCGCGACGTCGGGATCCTTTTCGCCGGTTTCCGCAGAATCCAGACGAGCCGCACCTCCGCCGGGGGTGCGGCTCTTTCGTTGCGGCCCTTCCGCGAACCGCCACCCGCCGCACGACCGCGCTCCCGCCCGGACCGCTGCGGCAATCTCTGCGCGCGGCTGTCCCACATGGAGCGCTCCCGATCTTCCAGCCGTGGTACGGCGTATCTGCGGCAAAATAAAGCACTTGCGCAACCGTGAGCGGATGCATAATCGTACGGAGTAAACGACGCTCGCATCCACCCGACTGCTCCGATCGGGCAGCGCGTGACGACGATCCTCAAAGGCAGTTCGTCTGCAGCAGAGGCGGAGCCCACCACCGAGTTCGCCGGCTCCCACTCTCCAGACTTCGGCCCTGAGAACGCCACGTGAGGGGACACGAGGGGATGCGAGAGGATACGAGGAGATACGAGGAGATACGAGGAGATACGAGGGGATACGAGGGGATACGAGGGGATACGAGGGGATGCGAGGGGATGCGAGAGGATGCGAGAGGATGCGAGGGGATGCGAGGGGATACGAGGGAATCCGAGGGAATGCGAGGGAATGCGAGGGAATGCGAGGGAATGCGAGGGAATGCGAAGGAATGAGGCGGCGGCTGTAGCTGTGACCTCGTTTCGAAACAGCGCGAATCGGAGACAGCATGGGATACTCCGGGAGGGGACGCGGGACCATGGGATGCGGGAGCAAGTGCCTCCGGATGAACCCGGCCGATGCGCCCCTTGCCCGGCGGACGGCGCGGGGGGATCTTTGGGCGCGAACCCACCGCCAGCGGATCATGGATGCCCGCCGATTCCGAAGCCGCCGTAGACCTTCGTTCCGATACCGTCACCAGGCCCACACCTGAGATGCGGCGCGCGATCGCCGAAGCCGAGGTGGGCGACGCGGTGCTGGGCGACGATCCCACGGCGGCCGCGCTGGAGCGGTACGCGGCCGAGCTGCTGGGAAAAGAGGCGGCGCTCTTCTTTCCCAGCGGCATCATGGCGAACACCGCCGCCCTGCTGGTGCTGGGCCGGCCCGGTACCGAGGCGGTGATCGAAGCCGGGGGCCACATCCTCAACTACGAGGAGGGTGCCGGCGCCGCGTGGGGCGGCATCCAGCTGCGTGCGGTGCACACGCCGGACGGGCTGCTGCGCCCGGACGACGTCGCGGACGCCATCCGGCCGCCGTCGCCGTACCTGCCGCAGACCTCGCTGGTGTGCCTGGAGAACACGCACAACGGGGCCGGCGGACGGGTGATGCCGCTGCCCCAGCTCAAGGCCGTCGTGGCGGCGGCGCGCGAGCGGGGCGTGGCCGTGCACCTGGATGGCGCGCGGCTGCCGAACGCGTCCGTGGCGTCGGGCGTGCCGATGGCCGAGTACGCGGCACCCGTGGACACGGTGATGGTGGCGGTGTCCAAGGGGCTGGGGGCGCCGGTGGGCTCGCTGCTGGCCGGGAGCGCGGAAGCCATGCAGCGGGCCTGGCGCATCCGCCGCCGGCTGGGCGGGGGGATGCGGCAGGCGGGGATGCTGGCTGCCGCGGCGCTGTACGGCCTGCGCAACCACCTGCCGCTGCTGGAGCACGACCACCGGCGCGCGCGCGACCTGGCGTCCCGCGCCGCGCGCATCGAAGGGCTCTCCGTGGCGGTGCCGGAGACGAACATCGTGATGATCGAGCTGGCCGATCCGCGGCTGCAGGCCGCAGAGATGCTGGGCGCGCTGGAGCGCAGCGGCGTGCGCATGGTGCAGTTCGGCGCGCGCCGGCTGCGGGCGGTGACGCACCTGGACGTGGACGACGCGGGGATCGCCCGCGCCGGGGATGCCCTGGAGCAGGCCGTCCGCGAGCTCCTGCCCTGAACTACGCCGGGCGGAAAACGTTCCGCAACGAAACCCTTGTGCGGCGGCCTCCGCCGCCGTAAACTTTCGCCTTATCTTCGGGAACCGCCCCCGGCCGGGGGTGTACCATCCGCACGCCCGGACGGGCTCGCCACAAGCGCTTACCAGGGGAAACGAGAGATGGCAGCTTTGGAGATCGCGGCCGACAAGCAGAAGGCCCTGAACATCGCCATCGGGCAGATCGAGAAGGCGCACGGCAAGGGCTCCATCATGCGGATGGGCGTAAACGGGCCGCGAATCCCCGTCTCCGCGATCCCGACCGGGGCCATCAACCTGGACGCCGCCATCGGCGTGGGCGGCATTCCGCGCGGGCGCGTCACCGAGATCTACGGCCCGGAGTCGTCGGGCAAGACCACGCTCTGCCTGCACGTGATCGCGAACGCGCAGCGCAGTGGCGGCGTGGCCGCGTTCATTGACGCGGAGCACGCGCTGGACATCGAGTACGCGCGCAAGCTGGGCGTGGACGTCGACAACCTGCTGGTTTCGCAGCCCGACACCGGCGAGCAGGCGCTGGAGATCGCCGAGGTGCTGGTGCGGTCGGGCGCGGTGGAGGTGGTGGTGATCGACTCGGTGGCCGCCCTGGTGCCGCGCGCCGAGATCGAGGGCGAGATGGGCGACAGCCACGTGGGGCTGCAGGCGCGGCTGATGAGCCAGGCGCTGCGCAAGCTCACCGGCGCCATCAACCGCTCACAGACCACGGTGATCTTCACCAACCAGATCCGCGAAAAGATCGGCGTGATGTTCGGCAGCCCCGAGACGACCACTGGCGGGCGCGCGCTCAAGTTCTACGCGTCGCTGCGCATCGACATCCGGCGCATCGGCTCCATCAAGGACCGCGACGTGCTGGTGGGCAACAAGACCCGCGCGAAGATCGTCAAGAACAAGGTGGCGCCGCCGTTCAAGCAGGCGGACTTCGACATCATGTTCAACGTGGGGATCGACCACTACGGGATCATCGTGGACCTGGCGGTGGAGTCGGACGTGATCAACAAGTCCGGCGCGTGGTTCTCGTTCGGCGACGTACGCCTGGGGCAGGGGCGCGAGAACGCCAAGGCCTTCCTGCAGGAGAACCCCGAGATCGCGGCCAGGGTGGAGGCGCAGGTGAAGGACGTGCTGGGGATGCACGGCATTGCCGCGGCCACGGACGGCGACGGCGCGGACTGAGCCCCCGGCGCCGGCTGCGATACAAAAACGCTCCTCCCGCTTCGGCGGGAGGAGCGTTTTTCCGTCGAGTCCCGGCCGCCGCAGGTCGCAACCCTGTTGATGCGCGGGGACCCGCCGTAGGTTGTCGGCCCTCGCGAGCGGCCGTCGCCCCGGCACTGCGGTTGCACAGGGCGCGCCGCTGCCGGCCGGCTTTCGGCGAACCGCCCGGCAGTGGTGCGTTTTCCCGCTCCCCTCCACCCCTCACGGCGTGACACACGGCACACAGCAGGAGCCGACCGGCCGCTACTTCTACGTCCTTGCCCTGGCGGCGCTGGGCGTGGTGTACGGCGACATCGGCACCAGCCCGCTCTACGCGATCCGCGAATCGCTGGGCGAGCACTACGGCCTTACGCCCGCGCGCGAGAACGTGCTCGGGGTGCTGTCGCTGATCTTCTGGGCGCTCGTCATCGTCATCTCCGTGAAGTACCTGACGTACGTGATGCGGGCGGACAACCGCGGCGAGGGCGGGATGATCGCCCTTACCGCGCTGGTGGCGCCGCAGCGGCGGATGCGGGCGGGGAGCCGGCGGTGGACGCTGGTGCTGGTGGGGCTGTTCGGCGCGTCGCTGCTGTACGGCGACAGCATGATCACCCCCGCCATCTCGGTGCTGAGCGCGGTGGAGGGGCTCAAGGTGGCCACCCCCTTCTTCGAGCCGTACATCCTCCCCATCACCATCGTCATCCTGGTGCTGCTGTTCGCGGTGCAGAGCCGCGGCACGGCCGGCATCGGCAAGGTGTTCGGGCCGGTGACGCTGGTGTGGTTCACCACGCTGGGCGCGCTGGGCCTGTACCAGATCGTCAAGCGCCCGGAGGTGCTGCTGGCGATCAACCCCCTGCACGGCGCGGAGTTCTTTTTCCGCAACGGGTGGCAGGGGTACTGGGTGCTGGGTTCCGTGTTCCTGGTGGTGACCGGGGGCGAGGCGCTGTACGCGGACATGGGGCACTTTGGCAAGAAGCCGATCCGCTTCACCTGGTTCGCCCTGGTGCTGCCGGCGCTGATCCTGAACTACTTCGGGCAGGGGGCGCTGATCCTGGGCCATCCGGAGGCCGTGGAGCACCCGTTCTTTCTGATGGCGCCGCAATGGGCGCTGTATCCGCTGGTGGCGCTCTCCACCGCGGCGACGGTGATCGCGTCGCAGGCGGTGATCTCGGGGGCGTTCTCGCTCACCCGGCAGGCGGTGCAGCTGGGCTACCTGCCGCGCATGCGCATCGACCACACGTCGGAGCGCCAGATCGGCCAGATCTACATCCCCTCCATCAACTGGCTGCTGATGGTGGCGTGCATCGGGCTGGTGCTGGGCTTCCGCAACTCCAGCAACCTGGCCGCGGCGTACGGGGTGGCGGTGACGACGGACATGGTGTTCACCACCATCCTCTTCGCCTTCGTAGCGAGCAGCCGCTTCGGGTGGGCGCGGTGGAAGGTGGGGGCGCTGGCCGGCGGATTCCTGGTGGTGGACCTGGCCTTCTGGGGCGCCAACATCGTCAAGATCCCCAACGGCGGCTGGTTCCCGCTGGTGATTGCGGGCGCGTTCTTCACGGCGATGACCACCTGGAAGATGGGGCGGCAGATCCTGGGCGACCGGCTGCAGGAGCGCACCCTTCCCATCAAGCTGTTCCTGGCGGACCTGGAGGGGAACCGCTTTACGCGGGTGGGAGGGACGGCGGTCTACATGTACGGCAACCCGGAGGGCACGCCGCCGGCGCTGCTTCACAACCTGATCCACAACAAGGTGCTGCACGAGCGCGTGGTGCTGCTGACGGTGGAGACGGAAGAGATCCCCATGGTGGACGACGAGCAGCGGGTGGAGGTGTCGGAACTGGGGCACGGCGTGTTCCGCGTGGTGCTGCGCTACGGGTTCACGGAGGATCCCGACATCCCCAGCGCCCTGGCGCTGGCGCGGGACAGGGGACTGACCTTCAAGCCCATGGAAACCAGCTACTTCCTGGGCCGCGAGACGCTGATCGCGTCCAAGTCGCCGGGAATGGCGCTGTGGCGCGAGCAGATCTTTGCGCTGATGTCGCGCAACGCACGCAGCGCGACGTCGTTCTTCGGGCTGCCGCCGAATCGAGTGGTGGAGCTGGGGGCGCAGATCGAGCTTTGAGGGAACAGGGAACAGGGAATCGTATCTGACGAAATGAAATCTCGCGCATGTTGCGCAAGATGTGCTCGAACCCGCTGGAGCCGTTGCAAACGCTGGAGTTTGCCTGTCGGTATCGGAGCGGGTCCGAACTTGGCGCGGCTCATTCGTGGGGCTTCGGAATCGCGTCGCGTGAGGGATGCGCGCCCGCAGGGCCGAGAACCTGGAGCGGCGGGGCAACAGCAGTATCGTTGCCCCGCCGCGGAAGGGGCTCGGCGCCGTTGGCAACGGTTGTATCGTTGCCTACGGCGCGCGCAGCCCGGCCCGCAGCGCAGCGGAGGGACACGCCCAAAACCGCCGTTCGTCCTGTTTGGTTCCGGCTACGCCGGGTCAGGAAATCGGGAATAAGGGAGGAGGGAATAGGGAGGGCCTGACGAGAGGCCGCCGGTTCGGGTGCCGCGGCTTTGCCGCAGGGCCGGCGAGTGGAACCTGCACCCTGTTGCGTCCGTAGGGATCAACCGGTGCCCCAGCGAGGTAATAACCGGCCGCACCCGACCCGAGGGACAGGAGAGCACAGCGGTGTTCGAGCACGTGGAGGGCATCCGGAAAAAGGACCGGCGTGGTACGCTGCCCGCGGCAGCGGCCGCGGCGGTCGCGCATTTGTGCCTGGTCGCGCTGCTGATCTGGGGGATCCGCAACGACGTGCTGCTGGCCGTAGACCCGGCGGGAACGGGTCCGGTGCTGCGGTTTCCGGAGGGTGGCGGCGGCGGAGGAGGAGGAAGCGGCGGCGAGGAGATGGTGTCGTACGTGGAGCTGGCCGCGCCGGCGCCACAGCCGGAGGCCGTGGTCGAGACGGTGCCGGAGGAGGAGGTGCTGATTCCGCCCGAGCCCACGCCCGTCCCCGAGCCGCCGCAGCCGGAAGCGCCGAAGACGGAGACCCCGCAGACGCGCCCCGCCGCCACCACTCCCGGGCCGGCCAGCCCCGGCGCGCAGGCGGGAACCGGCGGGGGACAGGGCACCGGGAGCGGGCCCGGCGAGGGCTCGGGCGTGGGCCCGGGCTCCGGCGGCGGCAGCGGAGGCGGCGACGGAGGCGGCATCGGCGCGGGGCAGGGGCCAGGCCAGGGCGGCGGCGGACGCATCCGCCCGCCGACCACCGACGTGCTGCTGATCCCGCCCGACCGCCCGAACGGCGTCGCCAGCCAGGAGATCACCATTCGCGTCACGGTGGACGTGCGCGGGCGCGTGCGCGAGGCGCGCCTCACCGGCTCTACAGGCAACCGCGGCTTTGACGAGCGCGTCCGGCGCTGGGCGCTCAGCCTGGTGTTCCGTCCCGCCGTCGACACCGAGACCAACCGGCCCGTCGAAGCGACGACCGAGGTAAAGGTCTTCGTCTAACGCCCGGGCCTGCGGCACGTCCGCGTATCATCATCCTCCCGGCCGGCATCGCATCCCAGGTGCCGCCCCGGGAACAACTCTCGCAGGCGCTCGGACACGAGTCGTGCCACCGAGGCGTGATCAGCCCCTCCGCTCCACCGTCTCACCCCCCGGTCTCCCTCCGCCGGCCTCCGTTCCCCCTCCCCTCCCCGGCCTCGTCCGGTCCTCGATTCGTGGCGTGCTGCCCCTGCGCGATTTGCTCGCGGTACAGGAGCGGCAATGCGCAAACGAGGATCGTCTTCGCCTGAAGGACGGGGCTGCGGTTGCCTCTCCACGCGCGGTCCGCCTACATTGGCGCTCCCGGACCGAACTGCTACGCATCCCGATCGATCGGACGATGGCAAAGACCTCTACCTTCGACATCACCTCCAGCGTAGACCTGCAGGAGGTGGACAACGCCGTGAACCAGGCGCACAAGGAAGTGCAGCAGCGCTACGACTTCAAGGGCGCCACGGCCGAGATCGAATTCAGCAAGAAGGACGGCACCCTCAAGCTGCTGGCCGATGACGAGTACAAGCTCACGGCGCTGGTCGACATCATCCAGAGCAAGCTGATCAAGCGCGGCGTGCCCATCCGCAACCTGGACTACGGCACCGTCGAACAGGCGTTCGGCGGAAAGGCGCGGCAGACCATCACCCTGGTGCAGAGCATCAGCACCGAAAAGGGAAAGGAGATCGTCCGTTCGATCAAGGACGCGGGGTTCAAGAAGGTGAACGCGCAGATCCAGGACGAGCAGGTGCGCGTCACCAGCCCCTCGATCGACGAGCTGCAGGCCGTGATCGCGCACCTGAAGAAGCAGGACTTCGGGCTGGAGCTTTCGTTCGGCAACTTCCGCTCGTAGGCGCACGCACGCCCCCGCGCCCGGCATGGACGCGGGGGCGCCGGACGAGCGCGCTTTCCCGTCGCTGGAGAGGATGACGATTTCAGACGAAGCGGCACACGCCGGGGCCGCGGCGCGGAACGCGAACAGCCGCGCCCTCTTTCGCCGCGCCTGCCAGGTCACCCCGGGCGGCGTGAGCTCGCCCGTGCGCGCCTTTCGCGGGGTGGGCGGCGAGCCGTTCTTCGTCGATCGCGCGCACGGGTCGCGGCTGTGGGACGCGGACGGGAACGAGTACATCGACTACGTCCTTTCCTGGGGGCCGCTGATCCTGGGGCACGCCCACCCCGCCGTGGTCCGCGCGGTGGCGGAGGCGGCGGCGCGCGGCACCAGCTACGGCGCGCCCGCGGCGGCGGAGGTGGAGCTGGCGGAGGCGGTGCGCGGATTTTTTCCGTCGATGGAGCGGCTGCGCTTCGTCAACAGCGGCACGGAGGCGACGATGAGCGCCGTGCGGCTGGCGCGCGGCTTTACCGGGCGGGAGCTGATCCTGAAGTTCGACGGGTGCTACCACGGGCACGGCGACTCGTTCCTGGTGAAGGCGGGGAGCGGCGTGGCCACGCTGGGGCTGCCCAACTCCCCCGGCGTCCCGGCGGCGCTGTCCGAGCTGACGCTGACGGCGCCGTTCAACGACCTGCAGGCGGTGGAGACGGCGTTCCGCGCGCACGCCGGCGCCATCGCCTGCGTGATCCTGGAGCCGGTGGTGGGGAACGCCGGCTTCATCGCCCCGGACCCGGGGTTTCTTGAGGCGCTGCGGCGGATCACCGAAGCGGACGGCGCGCTACTGGTGTTCGACGAGGTGATGACGGGGTTCCGCGTGGCTCCGGGGGGCGCGCAGGAGCGGTTCGGCATTCGCCCGGACCTCACCACGCTGGGAAAGGTGATCGGCGGCGGACTCCCCGTGGGCGCGTACGGCGGGCGGGCGGACGTGATGGAGTGGGTGGCGCCCGTCGGCCCGGTATACCAGGCGGGCACGCTCTCCGGCAACCCGCTGGCGATGGCGGCCGGGCTGGCGCAGCTGCGCATCCTGCGCGACGAG
>JAHWJJ010000480.1 GCA_019348475.1 Gemmatimonadota bacterium
GCCGCCGCCCGGCGCGCAGCCGCCGCCCCGGTCGGTGCCCGCGCCCGGTGCCCCCCGCGCAGCCGCGTCCGATCGGCGCGCGAGGGGAGACGCGGCGCGGCAGGTGAGCGGTGCAACGCGCCTGGGGCGATGGAAAGTTCGCCCGGAGCGCGATGCCTTCCTCTCGCCTCGCGGTCCGCGGGAACAGGCCGCGCGCGGGAGAAAGAGGCGGCGGCGGCCCGCGAGGAGCGGCCGCGCCGCGGGTGCGGTTGACTGATCATTCCAACGCAGCGAACGGAGAACATGTCCGAGAACTCGCCGCTCGCCGGTCTGCTGGCGGGTAAGAAGGGGCTCATCGTAGGCGTAGCGAACCAGAACTCCATTGCGTGGGGGTGCGCGCAGGCGCTGCACTCCGCCGGAATGGAGCTCGCCTTTACCTACCAGGGCGAGGTCATGCGCGACCGGGTGACCCGCACCGTCGCGGAACTGGGCGAGGTGCCCCTGTACGACCTGGACGTGCGCGACGACGCGCAGATCGCGTCCGTGTTCGACGCGCTGCGCGAGCGCTGGGGCGGGCTGGACTTCGTGCTGCACTCGGTGGCGTTCGCGCCCAAGCCGGCCATGGCCAACCCGTTCCTGGAGACGCAGCGCGAGGACTTTCTCACCGCGCACGACGTCAGCGCGTACTCGCTGGTGGCCCTGTGCCGCGCCGCCGCGCCGCTGATGCCCCAGGGCGGCAGCATCGCCACCATGACGTACTACGGCTCCCAGAAGGCGGTGCCTGGCTACAACGTGATGGGCGTGGCCAAGGCCGCTCTGGAGGCGTGCGTCCGCTACCTGGCCGTGGACCTGGGGGCCAGGAACATCCGCGTGAACGCGGTTTCGGCCGGCGCCATCAACACGCTGGCGGCGCGCGGCGTGGCGCACTTTCGCGACCTGATGCGCATTACCGCCGAGCGTTCGCCCCTCAAGCGCACGGTCGAGGCGGAGGAGGTGGGGCGCACCTGCCTGTTCCTGGCCTCGGACCTCTCCACCGGCATCACCGGAGAGACGATGTACGTGGACGCCGGCTTCAACATCACCGCGGGGTGACGTAGCAACGGGGGAGTTGACGCTGCGGCCAAGAACTGTTTACAGTTGGCGCCCGTGGCGGTCCCGCTCCCTTCGGGGTACCGGGAACACAATCCCGGTCCGCCACCCTCCGGGGTAACTGGAAATCCTTGCCACGCCTGCTCCCTTCGGGGTACCAGGTACGTAGTCCGGGGTTGTGCATCCACGTGCACAACCCCTCGCTGTTTGTGGACAGCGGAACGTCCTTCGTCCCGCCGTCCGGCCCCTCGCCGGGACGGTTCAGCGCATCCTGGCGCAAACCGAAACGCTAGGCAGGGGCTGCGCGGTTGATTATCTTGCGGTTGGAACCCTGTTCCCGCCCCACGCGGGCGTGAAACCTGCAGGTCGGGAACGGGTACATAAGTCCTTTGGACAGGCCAAGATGCGCACGTTTTGCGCTTACACCCTGAGAGCGGGGGAGAACATGCAGGCAGAGACCGCCACCACCCACACCGAAGCCCCGTCCGTCCCCGTGCTCCTGACGGCGACCGCCGCCACCGAGGTGCGCCGCTACATCGAGGAGCAGGGCGCGGCCGAGAGCGCCGGCCTTCGCGTGGGCGTGCTTCCGGGCGGGTGCTCGGGCTTTCAGTACGGGCTCAACATCGAGGACGAGCCGGGCGAGGACGACGTGATCCTGGAGTCCGAGGGCATTCGCCTGTTCGTGGACCCCTTCAGCCTGCAGTACCTGAACGGCACCGAGATCGACTACGTGTCCACCTTCCAGGGATCGGGCTTCACGTTCAACAACCCGAACGCCAGCGGCGGCTGCGGCTGCGGCAGCTCGTTCACGGTCTGAGCCAGCCGCCTGCCGACGCCAGGAGGCCCGCGGGAGCGATCCCGCGGGCCTTTGTGCATGGGATCAGGATCAAGTGCCCAGTGCCCAGTGCCCGGTGCCCGGGAGTAATCGCAATACCGAATCCCGAAGGAGAGAGTCTGAGTCTGTCATTCCGAAGGAGGCGCCGCGCTGGACTGGAGTGAGGGCAGATTGCCTGCGCCGACTGAGGAATCTACTCGCCCGATCTGGTGGCCTGCTTCCGCACGCTCGACTCGCAGCATCCCGAATCTGTTGCCGGATTCGGTACCCATCCATGGTTCTGGCCCCCTCCTGACGCTCGATCATTATCCCTTGATTTTCCCTTCCGGTTCCGCGATATTCTCATTTCGAGAATCGTCCCCCTCGGCTGGAGGCCGCCCTTGATCCAGGTTGTCGATACGCTGCGTTCGCCGCTGGAATACGCCCGGCTGCCCCGCGAGGAGCTTGCCGACCGCATCCGGCGCCGCAAGGCGGAGCTGAACGCCGTGATCCTGGGCCACAACTACCAGCGCGTCGAGATCCAGGAGGTCAGCGACTTCCTGGGCGACTCGCTGGGGCTGTCGCAGGAGGCCGCCCGCACCGACGCCGACGTCATCGTCTTTTGCGGCGTTCACTTCATGGCCGAGACGGCCAAGATCCTGTCGCCGGAAAAGCAGGTGCTGATGCCCGACCTGCGCGCCGGCTGCCCCATGGCCGACTTCGTCACCGGCGACGCGCTGCGCAGGCTCAAGGCGCGGTACCCGGACGCCGTGGTGGTCGCCTACGTCAACTCCACGGCCGAGGTCAAGGCCGAGAGCGACATCTGCTGCACCAGCGCCAACGCGGTGCAGGTGGTGAACACCGTCCCCGCCGACCGCACCATCCTCTTCGTCCCCGACCGCAACCTGGCGAAGTACGCGGCGGAAAAGAGCGGCCGCCCGTACGTGGTGGCCGGGCGCGAGAACGGCGCGGTGCAGCCGGGGAGCATCGTCGCGTGGGACGGCTACTGCTACGTGCACGACGACCTGGTGATGGACGAGCTGGCCGCCGCGAAGAAGAAGCATCCGCGCGCCCTGGTGGTCATTCACCCCGAGGCCCGCGCGGAGCTGCTGGCCCAGGCGGACGTGGTGGCCTCCACCGCCAGGATGGTGGACATCGCCGAGGAGAACGACGAGGTGATCTTCGGCACCGAGCGCGGGATCGTGGACCGGCTGAAGGCGCGCTTTCCCGAAAAGACGCTGGTGCCGCTCTCCGGCGCCGCCATCTGCGGGAACATGAAGGTGAACACGCTGGCCAAGCTGGCCTGGTGCCTGGACCACCAGCAGCACGAGCTGGTGCTGGACGAGG
>JAHWJJ010000105.1 GCA_019348475.1 Gemmatimonadota bacterium
GATCGGGTGGACGATGTGCCCCGGCAGCCCCCCGTCGCGCCACCTTGATCCCTCTCCATCCCCAAAGTTCGGATCCCGTCCCCTCGCCGGCAGCATCCTCTCCACCACGGGACGCCTCCATCCTGCCGATTCCTCCGGTCCGCCTCCGCCCATCGCACCCGCAGGTCATCCAGCACTGCCCGCCTCTGCCCGGTCATCCGGTGGCGCAAACGGTGGACGTAACGAACTGATACAGACTGTTTTCTTGCGTTTCGCCTGTGGGAAGATTATACGTGCTGTCCCGCGAGCAGCACGCATCGGAACGCTCCGGACAGCGCGTTGCGTGGGGCCGTTTTCACGATTCCCGCCACTCCAGCGAAACGGCTCCGTCGCTCCCGCGGCACCCGCGTTCAGATCGGATCCTGGAGTCCACGGGTCCGGAGGGCAGTCCCCCACGTTCCCTCGGAGGCTTCATGAACACGCATTCCGTTTCCGATCCGCCCACCCCTCCGCGCGTCCCCTCGCGGCGCGCGGCGGCGGGGCGGGCGCTGGCCGCAGGGGCGCTGATGCTGGGCGCCGCCTGCGCGACCGCCGCCTCGTCGACAGACGGCTCGCTGCGCAGCGCCGCGCCCTCCGCGCAGTCCGTGCGCAACCAGCTCTGGGAGCCCCGGCGCGTCGCGAGCGTCAATGGCGTGCTGGACGTGGAGCTGTGGGCGGTCATGGACTCGCTGGACGTCCCCCTGACCGACAGCACCTCTAGCAAGCAGTACCTGCGGGCGTACCAGCTGTACGCGGCCAACGGCGACACGCTGAACGATCCGCCGCGCTTTCCCGGGCCCACCTTCGTGGTGAACCGCGGCGACTCCGTGCGCATTCTGCTGCGAAACAAGCTGCCGCCGGACGGCTCCGAGAATCAGTGCATGAACTACCCGGCCGCCAACGCCGGTCTGGACACCATGCAGGGGTGCTTTCACGGGCCCAACTGGACCAACATCCACTATCACGGCTTCCACGTCACCCCCGACAGCGTGGGCGACGACGTGCTGCTGCTGATCGGGCCCGGGCAGAGCCACCAGTACGCGTTCGGCATCCCCGACAACCAGTCGCCGGGCACGCACTGGTACCACCCCCACAAGCACGGCTCCGTCGCGATCCAGGTGAGCAACGGGATGTCGGGCGCGTTCATCGTACAGGGGAGCGGCATCGACTCATTGAGCGCGGGGATGAGGGAGCACCTGATCGCGGTGCAGAAAATCGATTCGGCGGTCAGCCTTCAGGACGCGGGCGCGCTGAACCCGGTCAACACCATCAACGGCCAGATCACGCCCGTCATCGTGATGCGCCCCAACGAGGTGCAGCGGTGGCGCGTGGTGAACGAGAACATCACGCGCACGGCCAACTTCCAGATCGGGTTCATCAACGAGGCGGGGAAGAACGAGCCCACCATGTACGACATCGCGCGCGACGGCGTGTCGTACGCCCCGGCCAACTACAATCTGGGCTCGCCCGACACGCTGATGCTGATGGCGCCCGGCAACCGGCTGGACGTGTGGGTAAAGGCGCCGCCGGAGCCCGGCATCTATCACCTGGCCGCGGCGACGGTGGCGCTTCCCGCGCGCGGGTTCTCGCGCCAGCAGGACGAGATGGCGCGCGCCCAGCGCATCGACCCGGGCGCCCTGACCGCCTCCCCCACCGTGACCTCTACCCCGAAGGACACACTGTTCTACGTGCAGGTGGTGGATGACGGCACGCCGCCGGGCGTGACCTCGTTCCCCGCCAGCCTGCCGCCCCTGCCGCCGTTCCTGGCCAACCTTCCCGGCGTGCTGGACTCGTTCGATCCCGACACGGTGCCGCTGATCGTGTTCAAGGATTCCGTCCCCCCGTCGGGGCGCAGCGTCGCCAACCCGTCGCAGTTCTGGCTGGGCACGGCCACGCACCCCAACATGCGCTTCAACGACACCATCGTCTACGTGCCGCAGACGGCGTCGGGGACGCCCAAACCGATGGTGCTGGGGGGCAGGCAGACGTGGATCGTCGCCAACTACGGGACCACGACCAACCACCCGTTCCACATCCACATCAACCCGTTCCAGGTGGCGCGGGTGGTGTTCCCGCGGGGCGCGCGTGACCCCAACGCGGCGCTGTACGAGGCCCTGAACAACGCCGCGAGCGCCGGGTTCCCGATCTGGCTGGACGTGCTGGCGCTGCCGCTGCCGCAGGCGGACAGCACGGGCCGCGTGCAGCCGGGCTACATCGTGATCCGCCAGGAATACGCGGATTTCTCGGGGCAGTACGTGATGCACTGCCACATCCTGGGCCACGAGGAGCGCGGGATGATGCAGCTGCTGCAGGTGAACCGGCCGGGCGACCCATCCCCCGGCGCCGCGGGCCACGCGCATCACCACTGATCTTTCGCGTCTCGCGGGGGCCAAACGAACCGCTCGGGAGCAGGTTGCTCCCGGGCGGTCGTCGGTCAGTGCGTGAGTGCGTGAGCCATCGGCTGATCGGTTGGCCCCGATCGAGGAATCTACTCGCCCGATCTGGTGGTCTGGTTCCGCACGTTGAACTGCACGCTCCCCATTCCTTTTTCCCCCTTCCGGATCAGCCGGCCGGCGGCGGCTAGGCCCCGGAGGGATCCTCGTACAGCGTGACGGCGGTGGTCTTGATCAGGAGAAAGAGTTCGGTGCCGGGCACCAGGTGCAGCTCGCTGGTTGCGTCCGCCGTCACCTCGGCGACGACGGGCGGGGTGTCTGGCGCCACGCGCGCGGTCACCAGGCACACGGCGCCTACGCGCTGCACCTGCTCCACCCGCGCGGGGACGGCGTTGCGCGCGGAAAGCCCGGGGGGGTGCTCCAGCCCCAGCACGATCTCGTCCGCGGGGATGCTCAGCAGCAGCGGGCTTCCCGCCGGCAGGGTGGAGCGCGGGACGGTGAGAGCCGGGCCCTCCGCGCCGTGGCCCAGCGTGACGCGGCTGGTCTCCGGGCCGCTCTCGATGACGCGGGCCGGGAGCATGTTCTCGAACCCCTCGTGCTCCGCCAGCGGAAACACCTCCGGGCGCGTGAGCACCGCCCGCGGCTCGCCCCGCGCGATGATGCGCCCCTCGCGCAGCACGATCAGGTCCTCGCACAGCGCCTGCACCTCCACCGGGTTGTGCGAGACCAGCAGGATGGGGAGCGAGAACTCCGCCTGGACCCGGTGGAGAAACGGCAGCACCTTGCGCCGCAGCCCCGCGTCCAGCGACGCCAGCGGCTCGTCCAGCAGCAGCAGGCGCGGCCCCGAGCACAGCGCCCGCCCCAGCGCCACCCGCTGGCGCTCTCCACCGGAGAGCGTGGTGACGGGCCGGCGGAGGAGCGGCGCCAGGTCAAGCACCCGCACCACCGTCTCCAGCGTCCCCTCCACCTGGTTTTCGCCGCGCAGGGCGCGCCCGCGGCCGGCGTTCAGGTTGCCGAGCACGTCCAGGTGGGGAAAGAGCAGGCTGTCCTGCGGCACGTAGCCGACGTGGCGCCGCTCCGGCGGCACCCGCAGCCGCCGCTCCGAATCCAGCCACTCCGCCGCGCCCAGCCGGATGCGCCCCCGCGCCCCGCGCCGCAGCCCCGCAACCGCCTCCAGCAGCGTCGTCTTTCCCGACCCCGACACGCCGAACACCCCCGTCACCCGGTGCGTCGTCTCGAACTCGACGTCCAGGTCGAAGCGGTCCAGCGGCAGACGCACCTGAACGTGCAGCGGCGGGTTCATCGGCGCGCGGCGGCGGCGGCGTGCTTCTGCGACAGCGCTTCGCTCGCGTACACGGCCGCGAACCCCGCCACCAGCGCGATCACCAGCAGCACGTTCGCCTCGCTCTCGCGCCCGGCCTGCTGCGCGCTGAAGATGGCGGTCGCCAGCGTCTGCGTGCGGCCGGGGATGTTGCCGGCCAGGATGATGGTCGCCCCAAACTCGCCCACCGCGCGGGTGAAGCCCAGGATCAGCGCCGCCATCAGGCCGCGCCGGGCCATCGGCAGGGTGTAGCGGAGGAAGGTGGCGGCGCGGCCGTGGCCCAGGGTGCGCGCCATGTCCTCGTAGCGCGGGTCCACCGCCTCGAAGCTCACCCGCGCCGTCCGCACCACCAGCGGCGTCGCCATCACCGCGCAGGCGATGACGACCGCTTTCCAGCTGAGGATCACGTCCAGGTCGATGCCCAGCGTGTCGCGCCCCAGCGGCCCGTCCACGGCGAACGTCCGCAGCAGCAGGTAGCCCACGGCTGTCGGGGGGAGGACGAGGGGGAGGGAGAAGAGGGTGGAGACGACGCGCTTGCCCCGGAAGTCGCGCCGCGCCAGGACGTACGCCACCAGCGTCCCCGGCACCATCACCAGCGCGGTCGCCAGCCCGGCCCAGAGCAGGGTGTTGCGCAGCACCTCCCACGCGGCGTGGCTCACGGCGCGGCGGGGGAGAGCGGGTCGAAGCCGTGCCTGCGGAACACCTCCGCCCCGCGCGGTCCGGCCAGGTAGTCGTAGAACCGCGCGGCGTTCTCCGGCGCCCGCCCCTCCGCCAGCCGCGCGACCACGAAGCGGATACGCGGGCCGCGCCGCACCTCGTGCAGCACGCGCGTGCGTCCGGCGAACGTTCTCTGGTCGGTCTTGTAGACGATGCCGATCACCCGCGGGTCCGCCAGCACAAGGCCCAGCGCGGCGCGCACGTCGGGCGCGGGGGCCACGCGGGCCTGCACCAGCTCCCACAGCGGCATCTCGTCGCACGCCACCGACCACAGCCACTCGCGGGCGTACGTGCCCGCGGGCACGGCCTCGGGATCACCGATGGCCAGGTTGCGGAACGGGAGCCTCGCCAGCGCGCAGGGACCGTCCATGGTGGACGTGTCGCGCGCGTTCGCCACGACGACCAGCGTGTTGGACAGCAGGTCGCGGCGCGTCCCTTCCACCACGCGTCCGGCGCGCTGCACCGTGTCCATCCAGGCCTGGCTGGCGCTGAGGAACAGGTCGGGGCCGCGGGTCGCCATGATCTGGTGCGCCAGGTCGTTGCTCCCCGCGAAGTTGAACACCACGCGCACGCCCGTCTCCTGGTGAAAGCTCGCGCCCAGCTCCTGCAGCGCCTCGCGCAGGCTGGCCGCCGCGAAGACGAGCACTTCGGCGCGGCGTTCCGGTTCCGGCCTGCAGCCGCCGGCGAGCGCAGCGGCCAGGAGCGCCGCGATCAGGAGCGGTCGGGAGCGGATCATCGATGAGCCAGTCGCGTAGCCGTTGTCGCGTGGCGGGTTTCGGGATCGCGATGCAGTTCGCGTCTCAGCCCCCCCGACCAGTCATCCTGAGGGAGGCGCCGCGCGGCCCCTGCGGACGCCCCGAACCATGGCGCCGACCGAAGGACCTTCTCTCCAATGCGCTTAGCCCGACGCGTGTCACGATGCCGGCGCAGTTCGCGTGCGGGATGGAGCCGCCGTTCAACCTCCCCCAGGGTTTTTTGGGGGACGTGCGAGCCTGAGCGAGCGGAGGGGGCGCGGCACGGATCCGGCCATACCTGCTGAAACTCTCCGCGCAGCGGGCGGGCCTCAGGATGACACGTTCTCGATCACCCTTCAATCCTCCGCTGCCTGCTCCATCGCGTGCCGCGCGGCGGCGAAGCAGAAGACGGCCAGCAGCAACAGCGGCACCAGCAGCCGCGCCGTGTCCGGCATCCGCCCGAAGAGCAGCGAGGTGCGCAGCGCGTCGGAGAGCAGGGTGAGCGGGTTCCAGCGCGCCACCCCCGCCAGCCACTCCGGCATCTGCCGCGCCGGCACCAGCGCCGTGCTGGTGAACAGCAGCGGCATGTTCAGCACGTGGACGAACACGGCCATGCTCTCCTGCGCCCGCGTCCGCAGCGCGATCCAGCACGATAGGCTGGCATACGCCGCCGCGAACGCCGCCACTCCAAGCCCGGAGACGAATACCGCCCCCCAATCGATCCACAGCCGCGCCCCCAGGGCCGCGCCCAGAAGGCCGACCACGAACGCCTGCGCCAGCAGCCGCGAAACGTCCGCCGCCAGCTTGCCTGCCAGCATCCACCCGGCATACGGCGTCGCGCGCGCCATCCGCTGCGCGAACCCCATCTGCAGGTCGCGAACGAGCTCGATCCCCGCCTGCGACGCCCCGAACAGCACCGTCATCGCGCAGACGCCGGGGAGCAGAAACTCCAGGTACGAGAGCCGCGCGTACGCGCCCTCCAGCGCGAACCGCTGAAACAGGAAGCCGAAGATCAGCATCCAGAACAGCGGCTGGATAAAGCTGAACGTCAGCGGCACCGGGCGCCGCAGCGTCTTGAGCCAGCTTCGCCGCGCCGTCTCGCGCAGCACGTGCATGGGCGCCGCGTTCACGCACGCCTCCCGCGTCCTCCACCGCCTCCGCCTCCCGCGCCGGCTCCGCCGCCGCCGCGCCCCCCCCCGCGGTCCGCCTCGTCCCACGGGCTCCCCGTCAGGCGGAAGAAGGCGCCGGCGAGGTCGGGATCGTGGTGTTCATAGCCGCGCACCGTGTGCCCGGCGGAGGCCAGGACGTCCAGCAGCGGATCCGCGCCTTGCGGGCTCTCGTCGCGCCACACCATCACCGTCCCCCCGCTCACGCCCACCTCCCGCACCCCCGGCAGCCGGGCCAGCAGCGGCCCCACCCCGTCCTCCGCCGACGCATCGCGCGCGAGGGTGAACGCCGTGCGCGCGCCGGCGTGCGCCGCCACCAGCGCGGCGGGGGCGTCCGCGGCCAGCAGGCGGCCCTGGTGCAGCAGGAGAGCGAGGTCGCAGTGCGCCGCCACGTCCGCCAGGTCGTGCGTGGCGACCAGCGCCGTGCGTCCTTCGCCGGAATCCCGGTATTCGGCCAGGTGGCGCCAGAGGTCGCGGCGGCCGTCGGGATCCAGGCCGGCCGCGGGCTCGTCCAGCATCAGCAGGTCGGGGGCGTGCAGCGTGGCCAGCGCCAGGTGCAGCCGCTGGCGCTGTCCGCCCGACCACGTGCCCACCGGGCGCTCCGCGAACGCCCGCAGTCCGGACCGGTCCGCCACGTACGACAGGCACGCCTCGCGCTCCCCGCGCGGCAGGCCCTGCAGCGCGTGGAACAGGCGCAGCGTCTCCCACCCCGTCATCTCCGGGTCCAGCGCCGCGTCCTGCCCCGCGTACGCCATCCGGGCGCGCAGCGAGGAGCGATGGCGGCGCGGGTCCATCCCCAGAACCTGCACCGTCCCCGCGTCCGGGGCCATGATCCCGGCCAGGATGCGGAGCAGCGTGCTTTTTCCCGACCCGTTGGCGCCGATGATCCCCACCAGCACGCCGCCTGGGATGGCGACGTCGATGCCGTCCAGCGCGCGGACGGCTCCGAACGCCTTCGCCACCCCCGCGAGCCGGACGGCCGCGTCAGTCGGCGTAGACGATGGTGCCTGCATGTTCTCCGCGCACGGCGGCCGCGATGCGGTCCGGGTCGCGCCCGTTCACCACCTGGAACTGCCGCACCAGCCGCGCGTTCAGCAGCACGTCCGGCAGCACCTCGTCAAAGGGCAGGCTCTTCATCCCCCGCCGCTTCAGCTCGTTCGCCCCGATGCTGTCGATGAAGCCGGCGGACGGGTTCTCCTTTGGGTCGTCCGTGAACAGGCCGTCCACGTCCTTGACCAGCGTGACGGACCTGCAGCCGAAGCACTCGCCCAGGATCAGGCATCCGGCGTCCGTGCGGTGTGGGGGGATGCGCCCCACCTCCGGCGGGTGCTCCCACAGCGAGTAGGGCGGCACGCCGTTGAAGATCACCCCCGGGGCGCTGTGGATAAAGAGGGGCAGCAGGTGCCCGAAGATCTCCGGCGGAATGGCCACCACCCCGTGCGGCGAGAGCAGCGTCCCCAGGATGTGCGCGTTCCCCAGCGCGTCGGCGACGGAGACCTGCGCCAGCACCCCTGTGGGCAGCCCCAGGTCCAGGCCGATGGAGAAGACGTGGCGGCTGCGCACGCCGCCGCCCACGCCCAGGATCAGCTTCTCCTTCTTCAGCAGCTGCCCCAGCACGTCCACCACGGGATAGGTGAGCGCGCGTCCCTGGTCCAGGATGGAGCGTCCGCCCACCTTCACCACGTGCACGTTGGGGAGCATGCGCACCACGTCGGATTCCGTGGACGCCATCACCTGCTTGTCCAGCAGGCTCTCGCGCATCAGCATGGAATCGACGTGGTGCCGGTGGTCGGTCCGCGGCTCCAGGGTGTCGGTCATGGATGGATCTCAATCCGCGGTGATGATGGTGCCGACGGGCTCGCCCTCAAGCGCGCGGGTCAGGTTCCCCGGCACCAGGCCGTTGATCACCTGGATGGACCGGCGGTTCTCGGCGTTGGGCATGATGTCCAGCACGGCGCGCTCCACCACCACGTCGTCCAGGTCCATGGCCTTCAGCTCGCCCACCGTGATGCGGGGGATGAACCTGGCGTGGCGCTCCTTCTTGGGGTCGGCCGTGTACAATCCATCCTCGTCCTTCACGTAGATCATGGAGCGCGCGCCGAACACCTCGCTGATCAGAAAGCACCCCGTGTCGGTGCGGTGCGGGGGAATGCGTCCGATGGCGGGGTTCTTCTGCCAGAAGGTGTAGGGCGGCATGCCGAAGAAGATGGCCGCGCCGCGCTCTTCAAGGTACAGCGGGAGCTGGGGAAACTGCACGGGTTCGATGAACGGGATGCCGTGCTTGGCCAGCAGGTAGTGCAGCATCCGCGCGTTCTGCATGCTCACGAAGGTGCCCAGCACGCTCAGCACCCCGGTGGGCATCCCCAGGTCGATCCCCACGCTGTAGGCGTGCCGCGCGCGCGTCCCCGCCCCGGTGCCGATGATCATCTTGTGCCGCCCCAGGTTCGCCGAGATCTCGTCGATCAGGGGGAACACCGCCGCGCGGCCGCGGTCGATGAAGCTCTGCCCGCCCACCTTGACCACGTTGGCGTCGGGAAGGATCTGCACCAGCGGGTGTTCCGAGGTGCGCGCCAGCAGCGCCTCGTCGGTAAGGCTGCCGGTGACCAGCGACTGCCCCAGCGCGGTCAGGAGTTCGTTCTGCATGCGGAGCGGGAGTGGGATGGATTGGGCAGATTCGGGCGATGCCGGACGATCGGCTGACTGCCGAACGGCAGGAGAGTCCGGGTCCATCTCAGCCGGTGGGGACGCGGATCGCCTCCAGCTCGAACGCCTCTTCCTGATCGAGCGGCCGATGCAGGTCGCCGTACTCCGCCTGCGCCCACTTGCGCAGATCGCGTAGGACGCGTGCCTTGACCTGTGCGGTAATCTCAATGCCGGCCAGGCCGTTCTTGCCCTCCCATGCGGCCAGCGAATCCGCGGGGCGGTGCGCGCCGGTCCAGCGGGCGGCGACGCGCGGCTGGACGCGCCGGCCGCCGGCGCCCTCCAGCGCCGCGAACACGGCGTCGGCGCGCGCCTGGTGGCTGCGCCCGGCGAAGCCCTGCGCCTCCAGCATCCGCCGCATCTGCCGCCGCAGGACGGATTTGGGCGAATCCGGCGGCCGGCGCACGCGCCCCAGCACCAGCCAACCTCCCGGGGTGCGCAGCACGCGGCGCGTCTCGGCCGCGGCGTGGTGGGGATCCAGGTGGTGCAGCGCGCGGGCGGAAAAGACCACGTCCGTGCCCGCGTCCTCCGCCGGCCAGCGCGCGTCGCCATCGGCCACCCGCAGTTCCGGCGCGAGCCCCGCCGCGTCCGCGCGCTCGCGGAACACCTGCAGCATGGCGGGAGAGCGGTCGAACGCCGTGTAGCGGATGGGCATGCGCAGCAGCGGCAGGCTCAGCCCTCCGGTCCCGGCGCCCACCTCCAGCCACCGCTGCCCCTCGACCGGCCCCACGATCTCCACCAGCGCCGCCGCGACCGCCTCCGCCGCATCCGTCGGCACCCCCGCGCGCTCGTCGAACCGCGCCGCCTGGTCGTCGTAGAGCATCGGGGCGCAGCGTTGTGGAGAGGAGCGCTTTTCGGAGGGCTGCCGCGCGGGTCGGGGATACTGTACCTTCCCGGGTCAGCTTTTGCAAATCTTTCTGATTCCGGTAGCCGCAACAGGCCGGTTCACACGCGGAGGGCGGCACGCGTGAATGCTATCGAGAGAGAAATCATCGAGCGCTATCGTGGGCTGCTCCCCGAGCAGCGGCCAGCGTTCGAGGGCGGCCTCTCGGCCGAAGATCTGGTACGATGGAACGAGGAGGACTGCGAGCGCATCGATCTGGAACGTTAGGAGGCGCCGCACCAGACGCAGACTGGCGAGAACGCACGGTCGAGTGGAACACCGCGCGAAAACACCGCAATGATGTTATCTTATTCGCAGCAGACGGCAACTCTCATTCTCCCGGGGATATCGCATTGTCGACACTTGATCTTGCCGCCGAGATGGCAGCGGCGCGTGCACGGCGCGCGGAACAGACGGCGCGCTCGCTGCGTGAGGCACGCGTGCAAACCATCCGCGGGGCCGTCCGCCCCGGCTCTACCCGCGCCGAGATCGAGGAGCGGGCGCGCAGCTTTTACCCGCGCCTGAACGCGGAGCTGCTGGAAGAGGTGGTGGACCTGGTCTGTGACGACGGCCGCCGGCCGGCGCCGGAAGCGGCGACCGAAGGCTGACGCCGGATCCGTCGCGTACGCGAAAGGCCGCGCCCCGTCACCGGGCGCGGCCTTTTGCGCAGGGTCCAACCGCCACTCTCAGACCGGGAAGGGACGGCGGATCACCCGGCGGACGCCGTTCGCACCGAGGCGCGGACGTCGCCGAGGTCGAAGCGCCCGTTGCCGTTGCCGAACATGTCCAGCGCCGCCTGCTCGTCGCCGGAAAGGGCGGCGCCGCCCAGCCACGGGTCCAGCATCCGCT
>JAHWJJ010000106.1 GCA_019348475.1 Gemmatimonadota bacterium
CGCGGCGACGTGCCGGTGCGGATGGCGCGCGTGAAGTCTGCCTCGCTCCACGGCCCGATGGCCCCTGCGGGGGTGATGTTGGCCGCGGCCGGCGCGCCGGGCACCGGGCTGGGCCCGCCCACCAGGTTGGGCCCGTGGCAGCCGCGGCAGCCGCCCACGCTCACCAGGTACTGGCCGTACTCGCGCGTGGGCCCCACCGGCGGCACGCGCGAGCGGGACGCGGGCGGCGTGTCGTGGTCGATGCGCGCGGCGGGGATCAGCGGCAGCGCGCCTGCCGTGAGCAACGCGCGGCCCAGCGGCCCCAGCTTGCTGGCCGGCTGCTCCCGGTCCACCGGGCGCAGCGAGCGCAGGTAGGCGATGATCGCCGAGACGTCCTGGTCACTCAGGTACGCGTACTCGTCCGAAGGCATGATCATCAGGCCGCGGCCGTCGCGGGCCACCCCGTGGCGAATGGCGGTCTCCAGCTGGGGGTTGCTGTAGCGCGCCAGCACGCCGCCCTTCCCCGCGGTGAGGTTGCTGGAGTAGACCGTGCCCAGAGGGCCCCCGTCGATGAACAGCTTTCCGCCCAGGTCTACGGTGTGGCAGTCGGTGCACTTGGCCACCGCCGTCGCCAGGTGCTGCCCCCTCGCGATCTGCGCCGGATCGCTGGTGACGTTCAGCGCCGCGACCTGCGGAACTTCGTACTTCTTGCGCAGCTGCATCTCGCTTACGCCGTAGACGACGGCGACCACGAGGACGATGACGGCGACGAGGCCGAGCGCAATGCGCTTGATCCACTTCATGGGAGAGCTCTCCGGAGAACGGCGGACGGGCGGGGCGGCACGCGGCGGAGAAGCCGGCCGGGGACTGCGGATGCGGATGCGGACGCGCGAGGGACGCTGCTGCGCCGCCAGGACGCCCAGGATAATCCGATGTGTCGCGCCGGTCAAGAAAAATCTCACGAGCGGTCCCTGCTTCGCGTCCCGCACATCCACCCGCCCGGACCGCTGAGGCGAGGACACCGTACCCGGCATCCCCGAGCCCTCAGTGCCGAGACCGCTCGGCCGCGGTGCGCTCGGCGCGCTGCTCGGCGTCGCGATGTTCGTCGGCCACGCAGCTGTCTTCCAGCGCCTGCAGCAGCTCCAGCAGCGCCCGGCGGTCCTTTTTGCCCATCCCGGAGAGGGCGCGGCGCAGCCGGTCCCCCAGCCCCGGCTGCGCGGCCGCGACGAACGCTTCGCCGGCGGGCGTCAGGGCCGCGAGGCGCGCGCGGCGGTCCCCGGCGACGGCGCGGCGCTCCAGCAGCCCCCGCGCTTCCAGCCGGCTCACCAGGTACGTGGCGCCGCCGCTGGAAACGCGGACGCGCCGCTGCACCTGTCCCACGCTCAGCGGCCCCTTGCGGCGGAGCGTATCCAGCACCTCCAGCTCGGCGATGCTCAGCCCGTGGCGCGCCGCCTGTTCGCCGGCGGCGGCGGCCAGGGCCGCATGGGCGCGGTCCAGCGCCCGCCACAGCTTCAGTGGCAGGGCGCCGGCCTCGCGCTCCGGGGGCGGGTCTTCGCGCTTTCGATCAGCCATCGCTCAGTGCCAAGGTAGCCGCTCGCCGATGTCCTTCCAAGAACCGTGATCGTCGGCGGGCTTGAGCCGGCGCCCGAGCCGGAGGCATCTTTCCCGTGCTGGGCTGATGCCGAGCGCGCCCGCAAACCATCCTCCCCCGGGCACGGGCGATGAACCTCCCCTCCGCTGCCGTCCTGGCCGACGATCTCATCGAGCTTCGCCTGCTACGCGTCCTGCTGCGCTGGAATATCGCTTCACCATCCACCGGCGCGCGGACGGCCTGCGCGTCGGGCGCATCCATCTGCGGGTCACGGACGATCCGCTGATCCTGCGTGCGCTCGGCCACACCGGCTACGCCGTCGACGAGGCCCATCGCCGGAACGGGTACGCCGTGCGGGCCATCCGCCTCATGGTCGGCCTGGCCCGATCGTGCGGAGTGGGGCCGCTCCGGGTGCTCATCGAGCCGGACAACGTCGCGCCGCGCCGAGCGGTGGAGCGGGCCGGCTTCCATCTGCTGGACGAGGTCGAAACGCTCCCGGAAGGAGCCGCCCTGGGCCTGGGGCCTCGGGTCTGCCGCTACGTCATCGACCCGTGAAGTCCGTTCCCTGAGCGAAGGCCCGTTGCGCTCCCGCGGAGGCGCCGCCGCTCGGAGAAACCTTTGCGGCCCGGCCGCATCGGCACGTACTTTCACCGGCGCGTACTTTCGCACTTTCGCACTTTCGCACTCTCGCACTCTCGCACTTCCCCCCGCCCGTGCATCGCGCCCAGCAGCTCATCCTCGACCTTCACCTGCAGCCGCACCCCGAGGGCGGCCACTTTCGCGAAATCCACCGGTCTACGCTGGGGGTGCACCCCGACGACGGCCGGCGCACCCGCAGCGCGCTCACGCTCATCTACTTTCTGCTGGACGCGCACGGCCACAGCCGCTGGCACCGCGTGCTGTCGGACGAGACGTGGCAGCACGTGGAGGGGGCGCCGCTGGAGCTGTTCCGCGTGGACCCGGCGTTCAGCGAATGCGAGCGGATGCTGGTGGGTACGCTGGCGGCCGGCGCGGAGCCGGCGCGCGTAGTCCCCGCCGGGCACTGGCAGGCGGCGCGCACCACCGGCGCGTACTCGCTGGTCTGCTGCGCCGTCGGCCCCGGCTTCGACTTCGCGGACTTCGCCATGCTGGCCGACCACCCCCCTGACGCGGAGCAGCTGCGGCGCCGCTTTCCCGGCGTCGCTCCGCTCGTCTGACGATCTGCCGCAATCCATCCCTCCCACGACGACCCGGATGGAGACGACGATCCCCATCCGCCGATCCCTCCCTCTGGCCGCCGCGCGGTCCGTCACCCTGCACTTCACCATCCTGAAGGACCGGGAGCAGGTGGGGCTGCAGCGGACCATCCCCCTGTCCGAGCTGCAGCCGTAGCCGCGCCGGACGGCGGGGTGCGGATGATGCGGATGCCGTGACGGATTCTCCGGCGCCGGTGCCGGGGAGCGGGTGGGGCGGCGACACACGCGAGAGGACGATGACGGACGCCGGCACATCATCCACCGCCGCGGGACCGATGCGGGTGACGGTCAGCGGGAGCACGGGGCTCATCGGCGGCGCGCTGGTGCAGCGGCTGCGGCGCGACGGGCACACCGTCGCGCGGCTGGTTCGCTCCACCCGCCAGGCCGGCGCCGGGGACGTGGTCTGGGACCCGGCGGCGGGCACCATCGACGCGGCCGCGCTGGAGGGGGTGGACGCCGTGGTGCACCTGGCCGGCGAGAACGTGGGGACGCGCTGGACGGAGGAGAAGAAGCGCCGCATCCGCGAAAGCCGGGTCGGCGGCACGCGGCTCGTCTCGGAAGCCATCTCCCGGCTGGCGCACCCGCCGCGCGTGCTGGTGCAGGCCTCCGCCAACGGCATCTACGGCGACCGCGGCGACGAGGTGCTGGACGAGACGTCCGCGCCGGGGACGGGCTTTCTGGCGGAGGTGGGGCGCGACTGGGAGGGCGCGTCGGGGCACGCTGAATCGGCGGGCATCCGGGTGGTCCGGCTGCGCTTCGGCGTGGTGCTGACGGCAAAAGGCGGCGCCGTGCAGAGGCTGCTGCTGCCGTTCCGCATGGGCGTGGGGGGGCGCCTCGGCAGCGGGCGGCAGTGGATGCCCTGGATCTCGCTGGATGACGCGGTGGAGGTCGTCGTCCGCGCCCTGCACGACGAGCGCCTGCGCGGCGCCGTGAACGCCGTCGCCGGCTCCGCGCGCAACGCGGACTTCACGGACGCGCTTGCCCGCGCCCTCCACCGCCCCGCGCTGGTGCCGGTCCCCGGCTTCGCGCTGCGCGCGCTCTTCGGCCAGATGGCGGACGAGGCGCTGCTCTCCAGCCAGCGCGTGGAGCCCCGGCGCCTGCGCGAGATCGGCCACATGTTCCACCACCCCACCCTCGACACCGCCCTCGCCGCCGCCCTCCGCGACGGCTGAGCCGGCGCCGTCCATCCACCCGCGGGCCGGCCGCGGGCGGGCTTCGCCTCGGTCAGCGGCACCACGTCCGCCTCCCAGAAGGGCGCCCGCTGCGCCGCGTCCGCCACCCGCGCCTCCGTCTCCGCGACGGCATCGGCGCCCAGGGTACGCGCGGCGCGGGCGCGGGCCTGGGCGCGGGCCATGCAGCACGCCTTGTACTTCTTTCCCGAGCCGCAGGGGCACCGGTCGTTGCGGGAGAGGTTCATCGTTCGCGCGGTGGCTGACTGCGTGGTGCCGGAAACGGGAGCGGGGGAAGGCATCCGGCCCTCCCCCGCTGGTTCCGCGTTCCGAGGGACCGCATGGCGCCGTCAGCTCAGCAGGCGCAGGGGCATCACCAGGCACAGGTAGTCGGGCGTGTCCTCGTTGCCGATGGGCATCATGGTGGCCGCGCGCTCCGGCGCCTTGAAGCTCATCTTCACCTCGTCCGTGGGCATGTAGCGCAGCAACTCCAGCAGGTACTGCGCGTTGAAGCCGATCTCCAGCGGGTCGCCATCGAACTCCACCGGCAGCTCCTCGGTGGCCGTCCCCACGTCCGGCGTCTCCACGGCGAACTTGAGCATGGCGCCGCCCAGCGAGAGCCGAATGCGGTGCGTCTGGTCGCTGGCCACGATGGCCATCCGCCGCACCGCCGCCTGCAGCGCGCCCTTGTCGGCGACCATGTGCTTGTCGTTGTCCTTGGGGATGACCTGCTCGTAGTTGGGGTACGGCCCCTCGATCAGCCGCGTGTAGATCTGCACCTCGCTGCCGCGGAACCCGATGTGGTTCTCGGACCGCCCCACCTCCACCGTCTCGTCCTGCCGGAACAGGCGCTGCACCTGGGCCAGGGCGCGCGGGTGGACGATGAAGTCGCCCGCCGGCGTGCCGTCGCCGCCGGCGGTCTCCACCGGGAGCGTCATCTTGGCCAGGCGGTGGCCGTTGGTGGCCACCATCCGCATCTCGCCCTCGCCCAGCTGCCAGAGCACGCCGTTCAGGATGGGCCGCGTTTCTTCCGTGGACGCGGCGAACGAGACGTGGGTGATCAGCCGCTGCAGGTCGGTGCCCGTCACCCGCCAGCTCTCCGCGAAGTCCACTTTGGGGAAGGCGGGGAACTCGTCGCGGGGCAGGCCGTTCAGCCGGTAGCGCGTGCGGCCGCTGGTGATCTGGATGGCGTCGCCCTGCGTGCCGAACTCCACCGCCCCGGGAAGCTCGCGGGCGATCTCCTGGAGCTTTTTGGCGGGCGCGGTGATGGCCCCGGCCTCGGCGACGTCCGCGGCCACGCGCACCGAGACCGCCGTGTCCAGGTCGGTGCCGCTCATCCGCACGGCGCCGTCCTCGGCCTCGATGAGGATGTTGGAGAGCACGGGCAGGGTGGTCCGCGACGGAATGCTCCCCGCCACGGCCCCCAGCCCCTGCTGCAGGTTCTCACGCGTGATCGTGAATCGCATACGGTTCTGTTCCGCGAATCGCCTGGGGTTGACCCGGTTCTCCACGAGGAGGGCTTACTTCCCTCATAGAGATATACAAATCAGTAATAACAGTAGAGGGTGTGGGAACGTGGAGAGCTCCCTGTGCACCTCCCTCAACCTCGTGTCTCGCAACCACCTGCGCACGCCGGTGCCCGTGTGGAGAACGGGTGTGGGAAACCGCGGTTGTCCCCAGCCCGTCCACGTTCCCACAGCCGGCGCGGGTACTCCACAACTTATCCCCACGCTGTCCACACCGGTTGTCCACGCCGCTCCCCGTCGCATGTACGCCGTCCGCGGAACGCTGTCAAGCTCGCGTCGGGCGCGGGGAAGACAGCGTCAGGGTCCAGGTTCAGGTGCCCGGGGGACGTGAACCCTGGCACTGATCGCGGCGGTGCCTCTGGGGCTCCGCGGCGCCGTGCGCCCCGGCCCCGCGCGCGCGTCTTCCCTCGCCTTTCGTCCCCGCCCCCTCGCTCAGGCGCGCAGGGAATCGCGCAGCTCGCCCACGCGGCGGCGGAAGTCGGGGTCGGCGGCCATGTCCTCTTCCACCTTGGCCACGGAGTGGATCACCGTGCTGTGGTCGCGCCCGCCGAACAGCTTGCCGATCTCCACCAGCGCCAGGTCGAACATCTCCTTGATCAGGTACATGGCCACCTGGCGCGGGATGGTGAGGTCCTTGGTGCGCTTCTTGGACTGCAGCGCGTCGGGGGTGGTGCCCCAGGCCTCCGCCACCCGGTCCCGAACCTTCTGCGGCGTAAGCCCGCCCGCCTGGCTGGCGCCGCCCTCGCCGCCGGCGATCCCCGTGCCCAGCGCCTCGCGGGCCAGCACCAGGTCGATGGGCCGGCGCGTGAGCGACGAGTACGCCAGCAGCTTGATCATCGCCCCCTCGATCTCGCGCACCGACGAGGTGCGGTTGCGGGCGATGAAGGTGAGCACCTCGTCGGCGTCGTGGATCTCCAGCCGGTCCTCTTCGACCTTGCGGCGCAGGATGGCCACGCGCGTCTCGAAGTCGGGGGGCTTGATGTCGGCCACCATCCCCCACTCGAACCGGCTCACCAGCCGGTCCTCCAGCCCGGTGGCGCTGGGCGGCCGGTCGCTGGTCAGCACGATCTGCCGCTGCGAGTCGTGCAGCGCGTTGAAGGTGTGGAAGAACTCCTCCTGCGTGCGCTCCTTCCCCTCCAGGAACTGGATGTCGTCCACCAGCAGCAGGTCGCAGGCGCGGTACTGGCGCCGGAACTCGGCCATGGAACCGTCCTGGATGGCGCTCACCAGCTCGTTGGTGAACCGCTCGCTGGACAGGTACATCACGCGCTTGCCCGGGTCGCGCTCCAGCATGGCGTGCCCGATGGCGTGCATCAGGTGCGTTTTGCCCAGCCCCACCCCGCCGTAGATGAACAGCGGGTTGTACAGCCGCGCCGGCGACTCGGCCACGCCGTGCGCCGCCGCGGCCGCCAGCTGGTTGTTGTTGCCCACCACGAACCGGTCGAAGACGTACCGCGGGTTCAGCGGGGCCAGCGGGCGCGCGTCGCCCCCCTGCCCGGCGTGGCCGGCCGGTGCGCTCTCGGCGCGGGCCGGAGCGGCGGGGGGTGGGGGGGGCGCAAGGTCGATGGAGGGCACGTACGCGGCCTTGCCGTTTCCCTGAAACTGGACGGAGAGCGTAAAGCGCCGGCCAAAGAGGTGCTCGCCGATGCTGGTGAGCAGGCCGGCGTACTTGTCCTCTACCCAGTCCACGGCGAACGGGTTGGGAGTGGAGACGACCAGCAGGTCGTTGGAGACGGCCACCGCCTGCGTGGGAGCCAGCCAGGTGCGGAACGCCTGCTCCGGGAGCGCCGTCTTGGCACTCTCCAGGATGCGCGACCAGATTTCCGCGGCGGTAAGCTCCATCAACCACTCAGGCGGCAAAGACGGCAGGACCCCTGTAAACGGCACCCGGCAACGTAGAAACCGGGTGTGGAAAAGTCAAGAAAGCCCTGTAAGTGCTTGCGTTTGGTCGGCTTTCAACAGCCCTTGCGCAACACGGCCGGGGTGCTCACGAACCTGGGCGCCTGCGGATGTGGCAGAGGTCCGAAGCTGACCCGAATACATCCTTGCGACAGTCCATGGATCGTTCCATCCGCACGCGCTCGTTCCCGCCGCTGCTCCCGGATCAGCCGCAAACGGCCACGCTCCGGACCGTCCACAATCCGCGTTCGCCGCGCGCAGCCTCCTTCCGGTGCATCGCACCCTCACGCACTCACGGACTCACGCACTCACGCACTCACGGAGGTCCAGCGGTTGACGAAACCGCGGCTCGCCCGTAGATTCACCGTCTTTGCCGCGAGCCCACAGGGCCGCCCCGAAGCCAAGAGCGCAGCACCCTGAAGGGGTTTGAACGATGAAGCCGAGTTATCGTCCGCGCAACCGCAAGCGGATCAACAAGCATGGATTCCGCGCCCGCATGGCCACCAAGGGCGGGCGCGCGGTGCTGAACAGCCGCCGCCGCAAGGGGCGGCACAAGATCGCCGTCACCGTTCCCAGCAAGTACTGACCGGCGGCCGCCGCGCCGTGGAGCCTGAAGGCCCCGACGCGCGGAACGGGTTCGGCCTGCCCCGGCAGGTGCGGATCACCGCGTCGGACGAGATCCGGTCGCTGTTCAGACGGGGGAAGAGGAGCAAAACGCGCCACCTTGACGCGTTCGTCTCCCCTTCCCCCTCTGGCGTTCCCCGTCTGGGCGTGGTGGTGCCCAAACACAAGCACACCATCGTGCAGCGCAACCGCCTCAAGCGGCGGCTGCGCGAACTGGGGCGTACGGTGCTGCTGCCGGCACTGGGAAACCGCGGGGCGCCGCTGGACGTACTGCTGCGCGCCCGCCCCGAGGCCTACACGGCCCCCTTTGCCGCGCTTCGCGACGAGGTGGCCGCGCTCACGGAGGAGCTGTGCTCGCGCGCGCCCTGATCGCGGCCATCCGCTTCTACCGCAAGGGCGTGTCGCCGCTCAAGCCGCCGGTGTGCCGCTTTCATCCCACCTGCTCGGCGTACGGGCTGGAGGCGATCGAAAAGTACGGCGCCGCGCGCGGAGGGTGGCTGCTGGTAAAACGGCTGGCGCGGTGCCAGCCGTTCTGCAAGGGCGGGTACGATCCCGTCCCCTGAAGCAGGGGACGGGTCCTGAATTTTCTCACGGTTGATCCTGGCTGATGGACCAGAACAGACGGCTCGTCCTGTTCCTCGCGATGTCGGCGGTGGTGCTGTTTGGGTGGAACCTGCTGTTTCCGCCCCCGCAGCCCGACCCCGTTCCCGCCGGGGCGGACAGCGCCATGGCGGTCGTCGCCGCACCTGCGGCCGCCGCGCCGGCGGCGGCCCCGCGCGCGGCCCCGGCCCTCGCCGCCGGCACCGCGCCCGAGCGCATGGTGACCGTGCGCTCGCCGCTGTACGAGTACCGCTTCAGCACCCGCGGCGCCGCCCTGAACGCCGCCACGCTCACGCGCTTCGAGAGCTACGTGGACCGGGGCGGCAGCGTGCAGCTGGTCCCCCGCAGCGCCCGCGACGTGCTGGCGCACCGCGTTGTGGTGGGCGCCGACACGCTGGACTTTCGCAACGTCACCTTTACCCCCAGCGCCGAACGCATCGACCTGCGCGAGGGTGACCAGCCCCGCCAGCTGCGCTTCGTCTCGTCAAACCCCGGCCCCGTGCGCGCGGAGGTGACGTACACCTTTCGCCCGGACGGCTACCTGGTCGACGTGCAGGGGGGCTTTACGGGCGTGCCGCGGGGCGCCCGGCTGGTCACCGAGCTGGGCACCGGCCTGGCGCCGCACGACTCGCCGGACCACGGCAGCGCGGCCGAGCTGGCCTTCGTGGGGTGGGACCGCGAAAAGATCCGCCGCACCTACATCCGAAAGGTGCAGTTCCCCGACACCATCGCCGGGCCGCTGGTGTGGGCCGGGATCAAGGACCGCTACTTCCTCATCGCGCTGATCGAGGCGGGGCAGGGGCGGTTCTCGCGCATCGAGATGGAGCCCGCGCCCGACGTGAAGTACGCCATCGGCCGCGACACGCTGGTCACCGCGCGGGCGCGCGGGCGCGTGGTGCAGCCGCTGCCGGCGGACGGCGCGTTCCGCATGCAGGCGTACCTGGGCCCGCAGGAGCACGGCCGCCTTGCCGCCGTGGGGCACGAGCTGGAAGAGGTGAACCCGTACGGCTACCGCTGGCTGCGCCCGGTGGTGCGCCCCATCGCCGCGGTGGTGCTGTGGGCCCTCAAGCGCATGCACGACCTGGGGCTCACCTACGGCTGGGTGCTCATCCTGTTCGGCGTCATCGTGCGCCTGGCCACCTGGCCGCTGAACGCGAAGGCGATGCGCGCGCAGATGAAGAACATGGCCGTGCAGCCGCAGCTGCAGGCGCGCGTAAAGGAGGTTCAGGCAAAGCACCGGGACGACCCGGCGCGCATGAACCAGGAGATGATGAAGGTCTACTCGGAAATGGGCGTCAGCCCGCTTTCGATGATGTCCGGGTGCGTGCCGCTGCTCATCCCCATGCCGGTGCTCATCACCCTGTTCTTCGTGTTCCAGAGCGCCATCGAGTTCCGGGGGACGAGCTTTGCGTGGCTTCCTGACCTGTCGCTGCGCGACCCGCTGAACATCCTTCCCATCTTTCTGATGGTGTCGATGTTCGGGCTGCAGTACGTGAGCACCAAGCTCAGCGGGATGGAGCAGAACGACCAGATGCGGATGATGATGTACACCATGCCCATCGTCATGGGCTTCGTGTTCTTCGTCATGCCCGCCGGGCTGAACCTGTACTACGCGTCCACCAACGTGGCCTCGTTCCCGCAGCAGATCCTGATCGCGCGCGAACGCCGCCGCGCCACCGAGGCGCAGAAGGCGGAGGAGGCGGCGAAGAAGGCGACCGCCCGCGGACCCAAGAACATTCCCGCCAGGCGCGCCCGGCGCCGGTAGCGCGGCTTCGGACGATGATGATGGAAACGCGGCGCGCCCGCTCTCCAAGGCCGGGAGGGCGGGCGCGCTGTCTGGGGCGAGCGGTCAGGGGCACTCGAACGCGGGGTCCTGCACGCCGGGACCGTTGTACGGGCACTGCCCGTGATACAGCCCATCATGGTCGTAGCTGGCGCCGGCCGGCTGCGTCCGTGCTTCCGGACCGACCGCATCGTTCGCGCACGCAGTCAGCGCGCCCAGCAGCACCACCGACATCATCGCGTTGCGCAGCAGCTTCATCTCCGCCTCCCTCTTCTGGCCGTGGACGTGGTGCGATCCCGGATCCGGAGAAACGGGCCTGATCCCGGGATCACACGGGTTCATGGGGAAGGCTACGGGAAACCGAG
>JAHWJJ010000107.1 GCA_019348475.1 Gemmatimonadota bacterium
CTCCCCCAAAAACCCCTGGGGGAGGTTGAACTGCGGCGGAATGACAAGCGTATGCTTCGCACACACGGAGGATGATCCCATGCCGATCCCTGATGGACACGGGCTGCCGAGTGACGAGGTGGTGGATGGGGAGACGCGCGGCGTCACGGTCCCGCTGGGGCGGTTCGAGTCGGTCGCGGTGGGCCGGCGCGTGCGGGTCTCCAGCGGCGCGCGGTGGGAGTCGGTCGTGGGCTACTCGCGCGCGGTGCGGGTGGGCCCGCACGTCTACGTCTCCGGCACCACCGCCACGGACGAAACCGGTGCCGTAGTGGGCCCGGGCGACGCGTACGCGCAGGCCATCCACATCCTGCGCAAGGTGCAGGGCGCGCTCACGATGGCGGGCGCGACGATGGAGGACGTGGTGCGCACGCGGATGTACGTCACCAACGTCGCGCGGTGGGAAGAGGTGGGACGCGCGCACGGCGAGTTCTTCGCGCAGGTGCGCCCCGCGGCCACCATGGTGGAGGTCAGGGCGCTGATCGACCCGGCGATGCTGGTGGAGATCGAGGTGGAAGCGTACGTGGCGGAATGAATCGGGCCGGCGCGTCCGCGGAGGAGGACACGCCGGGTCCTCGCGAACGCCGCCCGGGCTGGCTGAAACAGATGATTGTAGCACCGGCGCACGGCCCGGTCGCGGGAGGTGCGCCGGCGCGTTTTCCGGAAGTCGAAGGGGCGCAGCAGCTTGGGTTTGTTCTGCAACGGGAGCAGTTGCGACGCTCTGGCGCGGGCGCGGGCCTCGCACTATCATGCGCCCCCGACATCCTTCACACCGTGAACGCCACGCCCGCCCCACCCCGCGCTCCGGGGCCGGAGCGACGCGTTCCTCATCTCCGCTGATCCGTGGGAGGCGGATCCGAACGGCCGGGCAGTACCCCCGAGGAGCGCGTCAGAGCAGGACCTTTGCAGTCCAACCTTCCCGGCTGCGGTCTGGACCCGGGACTCAACGTGAACGGCAAACCCGTCCGAAAGGCGGGGACGCAAAGCTACGAGGCTAACGCAAGGCCGCGCCTTGCCATGCCAGTCGGGCCGCCGAATGAGACCAAAATCCCCCATGCACGCTCACTCCCTCCGTTCGCGCGCCCTGCGTGGCGCCACCCTGCTGCTGGCGGCGGCCGCCGTTGCCGCGCCGCACACCGCCGAAGCGCAGCGCCGCCTGCTGGGCCGTCCCGTCGCCGCCGCGTCGTCCGGCCTGGTCGCCGCCCGCTCCGTGCCCCGCGGGGAACCGGCCCTGCTGCCGGTGCCGGTGGAAGGCATCAGCCGCGACGAGCTGCGCGACACGTACACCCAGTCCCGCAGTCAGGGCCGCGTCCACCAAGCCATCGACATCCACGCGCCGCTGGGCACGCCGGTGATCGCGGTGGCGGACGGCACCATCCGCAAGCTGCACAGCGGCGCCCGCGGCGGCCTGTCCATCTACCTGCTGGACGACGACGGCACCACGCGCTACTACTACGCGCACCTGGACGGCTACGCGCAGGGGCTGCGCGAAGGGCAGCGCGTGGAGCGCGGCGAGGTGATCGGCTACGTGGGCGACACGGGCAACGCGTCGCCGGGCGACTACCACCTGCACTTTTCCGTGGCCGTGCTGGACAGCCCCAGCCGCTGGTGGGAGGGCGAGAACCTGAACCCCTACGAGCTGCTGCGCGGCGAAGACGACCGCTGAAGCCGCCCCTCGCGCGCCGTCCCCGCCCCGTCCGGCCACCTGGCGGGGCGGTTCGCGTCCGGCGCCGGCCGGCGGAGTGCCGGCCGCCCCTTGACGCGGGTGCGGGCGGCGACAGGTTGATGCGGATGATGCAGTTCCCTTTGCCAGCGCCGGCGCCGATGCAGATCGAGACCCTCTCCGCCACGCTTTCCGTGCTGTCGGCGTCGGTCACGCCGGCGGTGCTCATCCTGGCCAGCAGCTCGCTCATCCTGGCGACCTCCAACCGCCTGTCGCGCGCCATCGACCGCACGCGCGGCATCTCGGAGCGCCTGGCGGACCTGGCGCAGGAGGAGGCGGACCGCACCATGCTGGTGGAAGAGCGCGCGCTGCTGCTGGGCCAGCTGGGGCGCACGGCGCGCCGCACCAAGCTGCTCACGCGCGCCATGACGCGGCTGTACATGGCGCTGGCCGTGTTCATCGCCACCAGCGTCAGCATCGGGGTGGTGGCGGTGGTGGGGGTGCCGTACGCGTGGATCGCGCTGGGGCTGGGGTTCGTGGGGGCGATGCTGCTGTTCTGGGCCAGCGTGCTGCTGATCGTGGAGTCGCGCATCGGCCTGACGGCGGTGTACGACGACATGGAGTTCGTGCAGGCGCTGGGCCGCCAGTACTCTCCGCCCGACAACCTGGTCGCCCGCCCCGCCCTGCGCCGCCCCTGGCGCAGGTAGTACCCAATCCACCGTCGCAATGCGCACGCGGCGATCCGTCCCGGTGGCGGGTTTCAGAGCCGCGCCCCCTCCGCTCGCCGAGGCTCGCACCTCCCCCCAAAAGCCCTGGGGGAGGTTGAACTGACATGGCCCTCGCAACGCCCGGCGTGGGAGTCCGCGCAGGCGGCGCGCAGGCGGACTTTGCGATTTCAGCGGCGATTTCAATCGCTCCAGCGCGCGCCGGGCTCCACCGCTCCGGCGGATGCGCACGCGGCGATCCGTCCCGGTGGCGGGTTCAAGCCGCGCCCCCTCCGCTCGCCGAGGCTCGCACCTCCCCCAAAAACCCCTGGGGGAGGTTGAACTGACATCGCCCTCGCAACGCCCGGCGTGGCAGTCCGCCAGGCGGACTTTGCGATTTTCCAGTGGCGGTTTCACCGGTGCGGGGCGGGCTCGACCGCTCGGGCGGACTCAGACGCGACCCGCAGGCACCACGCACGCACTCACGCACTCACGCACTTTCGCTCAGCCCCCCGCGCTCTCCAGGCCGCGGGGCGAGGTTGCGGAGTGGTCGGCGACGTCGGAGGCGCCGGCGGTGCGGGCGCAGGCGGCACAGCAGTAGAAGGTGCCGTTGGCGTCCACGCCGTGGCCGATGACCTTGCACCCGCAGTGCGCGCACACCGGCGCCAGCTTGTGGATGGCGCACTCGAAGCTGTCGAACACGTGCCGGTTGCCGGCCGTGATCACCTCGAACGCCAGGTAGTAGTCGTTCCCGCACACCTCGCACTTCGCCATCGTCCCCTCCGGTAGTGGATCGCCCATCCGTGGTGAAGCGGGGGGTGCCTGCATCCACCGCGCCACCGCGCCTCCATCCACCCGTCCGCTACGGGCTGCGTGTCAGCGTGACGGCGGATTCGTCGCGGCCGGGCATTTCCACCGGCCCCCCATCCTCCGAACGCCGGAAGGTGAAGCGGCGCGGAAAGCCTTCCCAGTGGAACTCCGTCCGCGAGAGCGGCGACGCGACCGCGGTGAAGTCGCCGCCGATGCGGGCGCGCAGCACGCCGTCCAGCGCCTCGAACCGCACCTCCATCTGCGGATCGCTCGACGCAAAGGTGCCGGCGAAGCGCTCCACCGGGCTGCGGTCCTGGGTGATGGGCTCGGGGGCGTCGATCAGGAACGGCGGCCGGCGCATGCCGCGCACGCACGACGCGTCCAGCCCGCGGACCGATCCCTGGCGGTAGAACCGGACCACCAGCGCGTCCACGCACCCGGCGCCCTCCATCCCTCCGTAGCCGTGCGCGCCCGACGGCACCACCACGTGCAGTGCGTTGCGCAGGGTGGCGGCGACCGCCTCGCCCCCGGAGGCCGGCGTCACGGGGTCGAACTCGCCGGAGATCAGCAGCGTGGGGATGTCGGAGGGGGCGGGCTGGTGATAGCCGGCCGGAAGCGGATAGGTGGGCCAGCCGCGGCACGCCTCCGCCTGCTGCCGCACGCGCCAGTCCCCCAGCAGCGTGCGCCCGTTGTCCCGCGCGGCGGCCTGAACGTCGACGAACGGCACGTCTTCGGTGCAGGTGATGGCCAGGTTCAGCCCCCACCAGATCCCCTGCTGGTATCCGCGGCGGTCCCGCAGCGCAAAGCGCACCGCCGGCCGGTAGTCGCCCAGGTACGCGCGGTGCACCAGGTGCGGGATGCGGGCCGCCGCCCCCGGGTCGTACAGCATCCTGCGGATGACGTCGGCGAAGGTCGCGCGGGTCAGCGTGAGCTGCAGCCGCTCGCCGGTCCGCGGGTCCACGATCTCCGCGGTCCCGGGGGTCCGCTCCAGCCGGTCCGCCACGGCCCGCACCTCCCGCGCGAAGTCCGGGAACGCCGCCGCGCACGCCGCGTCCGCGCGGCAGTCCGCCGCCAGGCCGGCCAGCGCCGCCTCGGTGCTCTGCGCGTACGTCTTCGGCTGCACGTAGCCGGGGGGCACCACGCCCTCCAGGACGGCGCTGCGGACGCTGCGCGGATAGGTGCGCATGTACACCTGCGCCGCCCGCGTCCCGTACGACCCGCCCCAAAGGTCCAGCCGCTCGTAGCCGAGCGCCCTTCGCACCGCCTCGACGTCGTGCGCCAGCTCCAGGAACCCGTAGCGCGTGAGGTCGGCGCCGCGCCCGAGCTCGTCCAGGCACCGCGCCGTCCGGTCCGGCGGAAAGTAGTCGCCCAGGTACGACTGCGGGTCGGCGGGATCGCGCAGCTGGCACTGCAGGGGGGCGGAGCGGCCGGTGCCGCGCTGGTCCACGAACAGCAGGTCGCGCTCGTCGCGCAGCTCCGTCAGCCTGCCGGACATCCACCCGGCCATCCCGGTCGCCGCCTGCCCGGGGCCCCCGCCGAAGAAGGTGACCGCCTCCCGCGCCGGCGCCGCCGAGCGCGCGGGGAGCACCACCACGTTCAGCGCCAGCATCCGCCCGCCGGGGCGGTCGCGGTTCTCCGGCACCTGCACCGTGCCGCAGCGGGCGCCCTGCACCGTGCCCGGATGGCAGGGCGCGGGGTGGAAGGCCGGCGTCTGCCCCCGCGCCGGGGCGGCGGCCGCGACGGCGAGCGCGGCGGCGAGGGCCAAGCGGACGAGCGAGCGTGGCGGCATGGCTTCTCCGGTGGACGGGGACGGGTGCGGCGCCGGTGGGCGGGGACGGGAACGGCCCTCCGGCGCGGGGTGCCCCTTGGATGCCGCCACGAAACCAACCGTTTGAAGGCACGGGCCGGTGCGGCGCGAATCTTGTTCATCGCACCCGGAGCAGTTCACCAGCGCACGGCCATCTCTTTCCGCTCGCGATGACGCAGAGGTCCGGCAGAACACCCCGGGCAGACGCCGCGGCCCGCTCCCCGTCCGGGTTCGCGCAGCCGCCCCTGGCTTCCGTGGAGTGGGATGCGGAGGGGCGCGTGACGCGCTGGAGCCCCGAGGCCGAGGCGCTGTTCGGCTGGCCCGCCGGCGAAGTGATGGGGCGCCGCGCCTCGGAGTGGCCGTTCGTCCATCCCGACGACGCCCCGCAGGTGCGGCGCGTGTCGTCGGACCTGCGCGAGGGACGCGCACGGCAGACCTTCTCCGCCAACCGCAACCTGACCCGCGACGGCCGCGTGCTGCACTGCGAGTGGTACAACACCGCGGTCACCGACGCGCAGGGGCACACGCTGGCGCAGCTGTCGCTGGTGCTGGACGTGACGGAACGCGTCCTGGCCGAGCAGCGGGCGGAGCGTGCCGCCGCACGGACGCGGCGGCTGCAGTCCCTTACCCGCGCGCTTTCGGAGGCCCTGACGCCGCCGCAGGTGGTGGCGGCGGTGATGGACCACGGCATCGCGGCGCTGGAGGCCGACGCCGGCGTCATGGTCCTGGTGGGCGACGACGGCGAGCACCTGGAGCTGGTGGAGCAGCGCGGGTATCCGGAGCGGGTGGGCGAGGAGTGGCGGCGCTTTCCGCTCAGCGCCGGCGTTCCCATCGCCGAAGCCGTGCGGCAGGGGGAGATCGTCGTCGTCGCCTCGCGCGAGGAGCGCGACCGCCGCTACCCGCAGCTGGACGGGCATGAGGTCGTCTACCCCGTCTCGCTGTCCGTCCCCCTGGTGGTGGAGGGCGAGCGGCTGGGCGCGATGGGGCTGGGGTTCCGCGAAACGCGCGAGTTCTCCGCGGACGACCGCGCGCTGACGCTGGCGCTGGCGCGGCAGTGCGCGCAGGCGATCCGCCGCGCCCGCCTGTTCGCCGCCGAGGCCCGCGCCCGCGCCGCCGCCGAGCGTGCCCGCGCCGCGCTGGCGGAGGTGTTCCGGCAGGCGCCCGTGGCCATCTGCGTCACGCGCGGGCCCGGGCACGTCTTCGAGCTCGCCAACCCGCTGTACCGCGAGCTGCTGGGGGGCCGCGATCCCACGGGACGGCCGGTGCGGCAGGTGCTGCCGGAGGTGGAGGGGCAGGGGCTGTTCGAGATCCTGGACCGCGTCTACGCCAGCGGCCGGCCGTTCACGGCCGACGCCTTTCGCATCCACTACGACCGCGCGGGGACGGGATCGCCGCAGGAGGCGTTCTTCAACCTGGTTTACCACCCCCTGCGCGATGAGCAGGGCACGGTGACGGGGCTGGTGACCGTGGCCACCGAGGTCACGGAGCAGGTGCAGGCGCGCAGGGCGGCGGAAGAAAGCGAGCGCCAGTTCCGCACCATGGCCGAGTCCATCCCCCAGCTGGCGTGGATGGCGGACGCGTCGGGCTCCATCTTCTGGTACAACCAGCGCTGGTACGACTACACCGGCACCACCCTGGAAACCATGCGCGGGTGGGGGTGGCAGGCGGTGCACGACCCCGAGCAGGTGGAGCGGGTGACGGAGCGGTTCCGGCGCGCCGTGCAGGCCGAAGAGCCGTGGGAGGACACCTTTCCCCTGCGCGGCCGCGACGGCACCTTTCGCCGCTTTCTTTCCCGCGCCCTTCCCGTGCGCGACGACGAAGGGCGGGTGGTGCGCTGGTTCGGCACCAACACCGACGTCGAAGAGCAGCTGCGGGCCGAGGAGGCGCGCGCGGCGCTGCTGCGCGAGGCGCAGGCCGCGCGCGGCGCGGCGGAAGAGGCCAACCGCGCCAAGTCGGTGTTCCTGGCCACCATGAGCCACGAGATCCGCACCCCCATCAACGCCGTGATCGGGTACGCGGACCTGCTGGACATGGGGGTGCAGGGGGGGCTCAGCGAGGGCCAGCGAGCTTACCTGGCCCGCATCCGGGCCAGCAGCCAGCACCTGCTGGGGCTGGTGAACGACGTGCTGGACTTCGCCAAGATCGAGGCGGGGGAGATGGGCTTCGACCCCCGCCGCACGGAGCTGCGCGCCTCCGTCGCCGAGGCGGTGGCCATGGTGGCCCCGCAGGCGGGCGCGGCCGGCGTGGCCCTGCGCGAAGAGCCGTGCCCCCCCGGCGCCGCCTGCCTGGCGGACCCCGACCGGGTGCGGCAGATCCTGCTGAACCTGCTCTCCAACGCCATCAAGTTCACCCGTCCCGGCGGGCGCATCACCGTTCGGTGCGTGCCGCACGCGGAGCCGCAGGGGGACGCCGCCCCCGCCGGGCCGGGCCCGTGGGCGTGCATCCAGGTGCGCGACACGGGGATCGGCATTCCGGCGGAGCAGCTGGCGCGCGTGTTCGAGCCCTTTACGCAGGTGGACGACACGCACACGCGCGAGGCGGGGGGCACCGGGCTGGGGCTGGCCATCAGCCGCCGCTTCGCCCGGCTGATGGGGGGCGAGCTCACGGCCCGCAGCCAGCCCGGCGAGGGCTCGTCGTTCTCGCTCTGGCTCCCCGCCGCCCCGGCGGAGGCGGAGGCGGAGGCGGGCGCCGGATCCCCTGCGGAAGCCCCCTTCTGGCCCGCGGCCGCCGAGGTGCCGGGACTGCGGGATGCGGGGCGGCTGCTGGAGGCGAACCCGGACCGGGTGGTGCAGGCGTGGGCCCGGCGGGTGTACGCCGACCCGGGAATCCCGCACGCGCACGGGCTGGACCGGGCGCGGCTGGAGGACCACACGCCGACGCTGGTGATGGAGATCGGCCGCGCGCTCACCATCCTGGACGCCACCGGCGGCGCGCCGCTGATGTTGCGCGACGGCGAGAGCATCCAGCGCACGCTGGCGCAGCTGCACGGGGTGCAGCGCGCGCGCCTGGGATTCGCGGCGGACGAGATCCGCCGCGAGTACGCCATCCTGGTGGAGGAGATGGAGGAGCTGCTGCGCCGCGAGCTCCCCGCCCGCACCCCCGCCGATCCCCGGCCCATCGCCGCCATGGTGCGGCGGATCATGGACCGCGTGCTGCGCATCGCGCTGGAGAGCCACGCGGGGTTCCCGGGGCGTGAGCGGGTGAAGGGGTGAAGGGGTGAAGGGGTGAAGGGGTGAACGGGTGAACGTGGGGTGAAGGCCCTGGAACGAAACTGTCGTTCCGAGGGAGGCGCCGCGGGATCTGTGGCCGTGCAGGATTCCGGCGCCGAGCGAGGAATCTGCTCACCCATGCTCGTAGCCAGCCGCGCGCCGGGACTCATACCGGATTGCGGAGGATCGTTCTGGAATCGCGCCGGAGAACCCGTCACGTCCCAGCGGGCAAACTCGATGCGACGAGGAAATGCGATGGGAAGCGGGCTCCCCGCCTGAGCGGGGAATCCGCCGCAGGGAAAGCGGTAAGCCCCGTCTCGGCTCCCTGCGCTCGCCGAACGGGGGTTTCGACGGACCCGGCTACCGGTCCGTGCTGGATCGATGCGGGTGCGACGGCCGGAGGCGGACCGGACGCGCTCGGCAGGATGGCGGCGTCCCCTGGTAAAGAGGATGCTGCCGGCGAGGGGACGGGATCCGCATTTTTTGGATGGGCAGGGATCGAGGTGGCGCGACTGGTGCCCGCCGGGGCAGATCATCCACCCGATCGCGATCTGTAAAAGGCAGCCCCGGCTGGACGCTGGTGGTATCACCCGGCGGGACCGGGTCCACGGACGGCGCCGCTCACGCGCAGGACCCCAGATCGCGCGGGGCGCCTTCCTCCGGATGACAACACGGACGACTTCGCCTGCAGCGACGAAAGAAATCTGCCTCACAATAGCCAGCGAGCCAGCAGAGTTCTGAACGAACTCCGCTGGCTCTGCCGGCTGTGGGGGGACCCGTTTCTTCTTCCTGAACCGGACTACCGTCGCACGTGCATCCCGCGCCTGTGCGCCTGCGCGTTCAGGGGTTCAGCCAGTAGCTCACCTTCAGCACCAGCACGTTGTCCGGCTGCGCGTTGAACAGCGCGCGGCGGTCGCGGCCCATGCTGAAGTCGCCCACGTACGGAGCAAAGTCCCTGCGGTCCTGCTGCCACGCCAGGTACATGGTGCTTCCCGGCCGCCACTCCCACCGCAGCACCGCGTTGCCGCGCAGGCTGCGCAGGTTGAAGTCGCGGTTGGGGACGAAGAAGCGCGGCTTGCCGGCGCCCGTCCCCTCGGGGTACACAAAGTACCCGCCCTCGGTGTCTTCCAGCGCGCCCAGGTCCTCGCCGTACTTCAGGAACTGGAAGGTGCGCGGCGCCGCCAGCTCCGCCGGCGTGCCGTAGTCGGCGCTGGCCAGGAACGGCTGCGCGTACACCTGCAGCGACAGGTCCGGCGTAAAGGTCACGTTCAGCCGCGTCTCAAGCGCCAGCTGCGTCTGGTCCAGCTCCGAAAGAATGTAGCGCCGGTTGAACGTGTTCACCGCCGCCGCGTCGGCGCGCGACGTGATGTACTGCGCCGCGGCGTGCACCCGCGCCACGATCGGCGTCAGGGTCAGGCTCCACCGCGGCGACGGGCGCACCGATACCGAGGTGCCCGCCTGGAAGGTCCACCCGCCCTCGTCGTCCCTCTGGTAGAAGCCAAAGCCGCCGCCCGATACCTTCTTGCGCTCGTCCGAGTTCACCGAGCCGCTCACGCGCCGGTTGGCCGGGCGCCGCGCCAGCGGCCCGCCCCAGGTAAGGCGGTCGTCCACGGAGCCGGCCAGGGTGGTGCCCAGGGTGATGCTGCCGCTCCAGAAGTTCAGCAGCTGCCCGAACCCCGCCAGCTGGAAGTTGTTGTAGATGTGGTCGCCGTCGTAGTTCCACTCGCCGCGGGCGTAGCTGTTGAACTGGTAGAAGCGGAACGTCTTCCCCGGCCGGTTCTCGGTGTACGACAGCGTGCCCTGCAGGTCCGCCCGGTTGCCCCGGTACTGGAACCCCATGTCGTTCACCTCGTACCCCGGGGTGATGGTGCCCACCAGCAGGGTGGGACGCCAGTGCCGCCCCTTGCGGTACGAGAGCTGGAACTCGCTGGCCAGCCCGGACAGCGACGTGCGCGTGCTGTCGAAGCGCACCCGGTCCTGGTCCGGCCGCTGAAAGTAGTGGAACGGGAATACCTGCTGCGTGCGCGAGAGGGCGCGGCGGTCGCCGCGCACGTGGCTCCCCGACAGGAAGCCCGTGAGCTGCCACACGCGGTTGGCCCACTGGTGGCGAAAGTCCACCCCGCCGCTGTACGCGGCCGAGTGCAGGCGCGCCCGCAGCGGGTCCTCGTCCAGGTCGCGGTTCACGGCCGTGAGCAGCCCGCCCACCACCGTCTGGCCGGCGCGCAGGTCGCGGCGCACCCGGCCCACGAAGTAGTGGCTGAACGGCTCCACCGCCTGCGAGCCTCGCAGCGAATCGCCCTCCGCGCCAACGCTGATGAAGCGCGCCTCCTCGCGGTTGGTGAGGGCGCTCAGCAGCCCCATCGACCAGCCGCCGCGCGTGCGCCCGGAGATCTTGGCGGCGCCCAGGATGCGGGTTTCGCCCGGCACGTCGGCCAGCCGGTGCCCCACCGGCACCTGCGGCGCGCGCCCGATGCGGCGCGAGTAGAAGGCCGTGTTGCCGCCGCCCGTGCCGAAGTTGAACAGCTCGGCGCCCT
>JAHWJJ010000481.1 GCA_019348475.1 Gemmatimonadota bacterium
CGGGGTTCACGCGCAGGGCCACGGGCGCGCGCGTCCCCATGGCGCACGCCAGGTCGCTCAGGGCGCACAGCTCCCCCTCGCTCTCCACGTTGAAGGCGTAGATGCCGGCCCGCAGCGCAGCCGCCAGCTCGTGCACCGTCTTTCCCACGCCGCTGAAGACGATGCGCTCGCCGGGGATTCCCGCCAGGAGCGCGCGGTGCAGCTCGCCGCCGGAAACGATGTCGCACCCGGCGCCCAGCTCGGCCAGTGTGCGCAGCACGCCCAGGTTGCCGTTGGCCTTGACCGAGTACGCGATCAGGTGCGGCACCGGCGCCAGTGCGCCGTCCAGCTCGCGGTAGCGCTCGCGGATGGCGCCCTGGCTGTAGACGTACAGCGGCGTGCCCCACCGCGCCACCAGTTCCGGCAGCGGCACGCCCTCGCAATGGAGAATGCCGCCGGCGCGCGAAAACGCGTCCGCCACCCCCGCCAGCGCCGTATCCCGCAACCCGTCCTCCCCCGCTGGTGTGGACCCCGGCCCGTGCCTTTCGGCCACGAGCTCGCGCGGGCAGGTTTTACGCCGCGCGCAGATCCCGGCATTGACGCCGGGCTGTTACACGTGCAGTCTACTACGAGTCACACCCGCCCGGAAGCCGTCCGGCGCCGGCAAGCAGTCCCCGCACCCGCGGAGTACCCATGCGACCGATGCACCCGCCCCGCCCTTCCACCCTGCTGGCCGCCCTCGTGCTGGCGGCCGGGATCGCCGCGCCGCTCTCCGCCCAGGTCCCCCGCGTCTGCGCCGCCGCGCCCGCGCCGGGGGCCGCGGTCAGCATGCAGGACTTTCACCTGGAGTCGCTGCAGGCGCGCCTGCAGCGCTTCGCCGCGGGGCTGGGTGCGGAGGAGCGGGCCCTGTGGGACAAGGTGCTTCTGCGCGCCGCCACCGCGCCGGCCGCAGGGTCGGAGGTCCGCGTTCTCCCGGTGCTGCAGATCGGGCCGGGCGGCGGCTGCGACGAGGGGCCGGGGCTCGATGAGGCGGCGAACCGGGCGGCGATCATCGTGGAGGGCGGCCGAAGCGGCATTATCGTCGAGGGCGGCCGAAGCGGCATTATCGTCCAGGGCGGGCGCACGGCGGGCGCCCCCGCCGGCGTGGTGCAGGGCGCGGACGCCCCGCGCCCCAATCCCACGAGCACGGTTTCCATCGGCCCCAAGCAGGACGATCCCTCGCGCCCTGGCCGCGCGGGCGCCGTGGCCATCGGCCCCAAGCAGGACGACCCGGGGGCGCCGCGCCCGGGAAGCGCCGTGTCCATCGGCCCCAAGCAGGACGACCCGGGGGCGCCGCGGCCGGGGAGCGCCGTGTCCATCGGTCCCAAGCAGGACGACCCGGGGGCGCCGCCGCAGAGCCTGGGCCGGCGCCTGGCCGAGTTCTCCACGCAGCTGCCGGCGGAGGAGCGCGCCGCGCTGGACTGGCTGCTGACCCGCGCGGCCCAGGCCCCGGAGGGGCGCCACGGCACCCCCGGAGGGCTGGCCTCCACGCCGGCGCCCGAGGATCGCCCCGGCCGGCCGGGCGGACTGCGGCCCGGCGCGGTGCCCGCCGGGCGCCCCGGCACCCCGGGCGGGATTGCACCCGGGCGTAGCGTCTCGCTGCGCCAGGCGCTCGGCATCGACGCGCTGGCGATCGGTCCCAAGCAGGACGACCCCACGCCCCCGCGGCCCGCGCGGGGCTGGGTGGTGCGGTACTGAGCTCCGCAAGCGAAACAGCGTCGCACCAGGGTCCGCAGAGTCGATACAGTCCGCAGAGTCGACGACACAGTCAGCAGAGTCGAGCAGCTTTCGGCCGAGACGGCCGCACTGCACAGAGGCCGCCCCGGCATGTCGGGGCGGCCTTCGCCAATCATGGGCTCAGTACGCCTTCGCCCAGACCGCTTCCGTCGCGGCATCGGCGCCGCAGACCAGGCAGCCGGCGGGCGCGGGGTCGCTGCGAAACTCCTGGAAGGGAAGGCAGCGGATGGTGGCCTTCGTCTCGTCCTTCACCTTCTCCTCGCACTCCGCCCCTCCGCACCAGCCGGCGTAGACGAAGCCGCCCGGCCCGTCCATGATCTCGCGGAAGCGGTCGTACGATTCGATCGCCCGGTACGAGTTCGCCTCGCGGCGCGCGCGGGCGCGCTCCAGCAGGAACGCCTGGTACTCGTCCAAGCGCTGCGCCATCGAGCCCAGCACCTCCGCCTCCGGGAGGAACTGCTTGCGCTCGTCGCCCTGCGGGATCCGCCGCGCCAGCACCACCTGTCCCTTCGCGATGTCCTTGGGGCCGATCTCGATGCGGAAGGGGACGCCCTTCATCTCCCATTCGAAGAACTTGGCGCCGGGGGTAATCTTTTCCCGGTCGTCCACGTGCGTGCGGATGCCGCCCAGCGCCGCCACGATCTCGCGCGCCTTCGCCATCACCTGCTCGCGCTCTTCGTCCTTGCGAAAGATGGGGACGATCACCACCTGGATCGGCGCCACGCGGGGCGGCATCACCAGCCCCCGGTCGTCGCCGTGCGTCATCACCAGCCCGCCCACCATGCGCGTGCTCACCCCCCACGAGGTGTTCCACGCGAACTCCTCCGTCCCCGACTCGGCCGCGAACTTCAGGTCGAACTGCCGGGCGAAGTTTTGCCCCAGGTTGTGCGAGGTGCCGTTCTGCAGGGCGCGGTTGTCCTGCATCATCGCCTCGCAGGTGTACGTGCGCAGCGCGCCGGCGAACTTCTCGCTCTCGCTCTTCTGGCCGACGACCACGGGCATCGCCAGCCATTCCTCCATGAACTCACGGTAGACGCCCAGCATGCGCAGCGTCTCTTCCTCGGCCTCGTCGTGGCCGGCGTGCGCGGTGTGTCCCTCCTGCCAGAGAAATTCCGCGGTGCGCAGGAACAGGCGCGTGCGCATCTCCCACCGCACCACGTTGGCCCACTGGTTGTACAGCAGCGGCAGGTCGCGGTAGCTCTGCACCCACTTGCTGAACATCTCGTAGATGATGGTCTCGGAGGTGGGGCGCACGATCAGCGGCTCCGCCAGCTTGCTGGCGGGGTGGGGGATCAGCTTGGCGTCGTCCGTGGCCTGGAGGCGCGGGGGGGTGACGGTGGGCGCTTCCTTGGGGAAGCCCTCCTCGTGCGCCGCCGCGCGCTCCTGACCGCTGTGGGGGAGGAGCAGCGGGCGGTTCGCGGGCTGGGGGGGCGTCTGCTGGTAGCGCGGGGCC
>JAHWJJ010000482.1 GCA_019348475.1 Gemmatimonadota bacterium
CCGTGGCGCACACGCGCAGCACCGACCTGTGGGCGTTCCGCGGCGTGGACGGACGCGACTACGTGTACACCGGCACCTGGGGCGGCTGCGCCGGCTGTATCGGCAACCGCCTCTTCGTGTGGGACGTGACCGACCCCGCCCGGCCCACGCTGACGGATTCGGTGCTGGTGGACGCACAGAGCATCAACGACGTGGCGGTGAACGAGGCGGGGACGCTGGCGGCGTTCGGGCGCCGCGGGGCGGAGAGCCGGCGCAACGGCGTGGTGCTGCTGGACCTGGCCGACCCCGCCCATCCCCGGCAGGTGGCCGACTACTGGGAAACGGTGACCGGCGGCGTGCAGGCCGTCTTCTTCTCCGGCGACCTGCTGTACGTGGTGCACGCGGGCGCGGCGGAGCTGGTGGTGCTGGACGTCGGCAACCCGGCGGACCCGCGGCCGGTGTCGCGCTGGTCGCTGCAGTCCACCCCCAGCCGCTACCTGAGCGACGTGCACGTCCACGACGGGCTGGCCTACCTCTCGTACTGGGACGACGGGCTGGTGATCCTGGATGTGGGAAAGGGGATCAGGGACGGCACCCCGCAGCGCCCGCGGATGCTGAGCCAGGTGCGATACCGCACCGAGTGGCGCAACCAGCACTGGGGGCACACGCACTACGCGTTTCCGTACGTGAACCGCGCCGGCCGCCGCTACGTGTTCGTCGGCGACGCCATCCTCCCCCCCGGCGCCGACTTCAATCGGCGGATGGAGATCGGGGGCCTGCTGCACGTGTTCGACGCGACCGACCCCGAGCGGCCGGTGGAGGTGGCCACCTACGAGGTGCAGGGGCGCGGCATCAGCAAGTTCTGGGTGCAGAACGACACCCTCTACCTGGGCAGCCACAACGGCGGCCTGCGCGCGGTGGAAGTCTCCGGTCCGCTGCGCGGCCGGCTTCAGCGGCGCGAAGTGGCGGTGCTGGCCACGGGCGACGAGAACGGCTTCATCCCCAACCTCACCTTTACCTGGGCGGCCATGCCCCACAACGGTCTGGTTTTCGCGACGGACTTCAACTCGGGGCTGTGGGTGACGCGGCTGGTCGCGCCCCCCGCGCCATAGGGCGGCAGGCCCTTTCGCGGGGGGCGGCAGACCGCTACCCTACCGCCATCGAGGGCCTGCGCCAGACCATCAGGGGGACTACGGGATGAGGAACGACGAGGAACACGAGGACGACGAGAAGGAGCCGGGTGCCAACCAGACTCCTCCCAACGCGTTGACGGATACCATCCGCGACCGCCTGTTCAAGTCGCGGACGCTCATCATCAGCGGCGGGATCGACCAGCAGCTGGTCTCCAACGTCATCGGGCAGCTGCTGGCCATGGCGGCGGAGGGCGACAAGCCCATCAACATCTTCGTCAACTCGCAGGGCGGGCACGTGGAGTCGGGCGACACCATCCACGACGTGATCCGCTTCATCAAGCCGCGGGTGCGGATGATCGGGACGGGGTGGGTGGCCAGCGCCGGCGCGCTGATCTACGTCGCGGCGCCCATCGAAGACCGCTACGCGCTCCCCAACACGCGCTTTCTGCTGCACCAGCCCGCGGGCGGCGCCGGCGGCACGGCGGCCGACATCGCCATCGAGGCGCACGAGATCATCCGCATGCGCGAGCGCATCAACCGCATCTTCGCGCGCGAGACGGGGCAGCCGTTCGAGCGCATCGAGAACGACACGCACCGCAACTTCTGGCTGGACGTGAACATGGCCAGGGAGTACGGGCTGGTGGGCAAGATCATCAACAGCATCGACGAGCTGGACTGACCGCCGGCCGCGGGTATGGGCCAAGGGCGCGGGCCGGCCGGGTCCGCGCCCTTCGTGCGCCCCGGGAAAGTGCGGGAGTGCGCACAGCCCATGCAGGTTACCCGCCCCCGTCATCCGGCGCTGCGCGCACCAGGCCGAAAGCGCAGTTCAACCTCCCCCAGGGGTTTTTGGGGGAGGTGCGAGCCTGAGCGAGCGGAGGGGGCGCGGCGTGGATCCGGCCACGCCTGCTGAACGTCCGCGCTCGTGGGCGCTGGGAATCGCGGCGGGTCCGCGCTCGTGGCGGCCCGCGTCCTCATCAACCGAACGTCTGCAGTCCTGAACACCGCCCGATGACTTTCGACCAGTTCGAGCGCCGCGCGCACGAGATCTTCGAATCCATTCCGCCCGAGCTGCGCGGCGGCGTGGAGTACGTGGCCGTCTCCGAAGATGCGGTGCCGCACCCGGAGCTGGCCGAAGTCTACACCCTGGGGGAGTGCGCCACCGGCGAGCTGGACCTGGGGATGGACACGCCAGAGACGCTGCGCTCCGGCGTCCACCTGTACTACGGATCGTTCCGCGCGCTGGCGGAGCTGGACCCGGAGTTCGACTGGGAGGGCGAGCTGCACGAGACCGTGGTGCACGAGGTGCGGCACCACCGCGAAAGCACCGCCGGCGAGGACGCGCTGGAGGACTTCGACTTCGCCGCGGACGAAAACTTCAAACGCCGCGAGGGGGTGCCGTTCGATCCCCTCTTCTACCGCTCCGGCGAGCCGCTGGACGAGGGCGGGTGGGAGGTGGACGGCGACGTCTTCATCGAGATGGAGCTCACCGAGGCCGAGTTCGGCAGGCTGAAGGGAGAGGTGCAGGCGGAGGTCGGCGGAAAGCTGGTCTCGCTGCCCGCGCCGGAGCGGCTGGGGGACGTGGCATTCATGTACCTGGAGGGCTTCCGTGCGGGACCTGGGGAAACCGCCGTAGTGCTGGTGCGCCGCCGCGGTCTGCGCGAGTCGCTGCGGGGCCTGCTGCGGCCCGAGGCGCCGGAGGTCGGCGAGTGGTCGGTGGAGCCGGAGGACTGGTTTATCGGCGAGGAGTGACGGCGGGCAATTTGCCGGGGGATCGGCGCTGCGGTCCGCCGCGCCGGGCCGGCACCACCGTCCAATCTCCCGCGAAACCGCCGGGGGATTGGGACGCGCGGCGCCGGCTGCCTCACGCGCTCGAATTCTCCCTTCCCCCACGCAGTTTGTGGGGGAAGGGCCGGGGATGGGGGGCGCTCGGCGGGTCGCTGAACTCCGCCTCCGCCCTCGAACTCTTGCGCGTCGCTGTAAGGAACGAGCGAGCGGGGCCGGGGGAGGGGCCCTCGGGCGTTTCGGCAGGCTGGGTGGCGCGCGGCGCCGGCTGCCTCACGCGCTCGAATTCTCCCTTCCCCCACGCAGTTTG
>JAHWJJ010000108.1 GCA_019348475.1 Gemmatimonadota bacterium
CCATCGGCACGGTGCCCATCTACCAGGCGCTGGAAAAGGTGGGCGGCGTCCCCGAGGAGCTCACGTGGGAGATCTACCGTGACACGCTGATCGAGCAGGCGGAGCAGGGCGTGGACTACTTTACCGTCCACGCGGGCGTGCTGCTGCGCTACGTGCCCATGACCGCCAACCGGATGACGGGGATCGTCTCGCGCGGCGGCAGCATCATCGCCAAGTGGTGCCTGTCGCATCACCAGGAAAGCTTCCTGTACACGCACTTCCGCGAGATCTGCGAGATCATGCGGGCGTACGACGTGGCGTTCTCGCTGGGGGACGGGCTGCGGCCGGGCTCCATCTACGACGCGAACGACGAGGCGCAGTTCGCGGAGCTGCGCACCCAGGGCGAGCTGAACCGCATCGCCTGGGAGTACGACGTGCAGACGATGAACGAGGGCCCCGGCCACGTGCCCATGCACCTGATCAAGGAGAACATGGACAAGCAGCTGGAGTGGTGCGACGAGGCGCCGTTCTACACGCTGGGGCCGCTGACGACGGACATCGCGCCGGGGTACGACCACATCACGTCGGCGATCGGGGCCGCGCAGATCGGCTGGCACGGCACGGCCATGCTGTGCTACGTGACGCCCAAGGAGCACCTGGGGCTGCCCAACCGCGACGACGTGAAGGCGGGGGTCATCACCTACAAGATCGCCGCCCACGCGGCCGATCTCGCGAAAGGCCACCCGCGCGCGCGGGAGTGGGACGACGCCATCAGCAAGGCGCGCTTCGAGTTCCGCTGGCGCGACCAGTTCAACCTGTCGCTGGATCCCGTGACCGCGCTGGCGTACCACGACGAGACGCTCCCCGCGGACGGGGCCAAGGTGGCGCACTTCTGTTCGATGTGCGGCCCCAAGTTCTGCAGCATGAAGATCACGCAGGACGTCCGCGACTACGCCGCCAAGCAGAAGGAGGCGGAGGCGGGGATGGCGCAGAAGTCCGCCGAGTTCCGCGAGCGCGGCGGCGAGGTGTACCTGCCGGCGGACACGGTCGCCGCGGAGGCGGAGGAGGAGCCGGTCGCGGCGGATTGACCACGGCCATCCGATGAGGTAGAAGCCCCGCCTGCTGAACGCATGAGGGGCTTCTCCGTTGCGGGCTCCGGGATCGCATGCTGTCCTACTCCCGGCGACCGCCCGTCACCCCGCGGCGTTCAGGATCAGCTGGCGGTAGACGCGGATGGCGCGTTCGTAGTCGCGCACGGCGAGGCGCTCGTTGGTGCCGTGCATCCGCTCCCGGTCGGCGGGCGCAAGGCGCACGGGGAGAAAGCGGAAGACGCTGCTGCTGAGGCCGGCGTAGTGCCGCGCGTCCGTCACCACCACCACCAGGTAGCGCGCCACGATCACGTCGGGGGCAACGCCGCGGATGCTGCGCTCCAGCGTGCGGAAGCTCTCGGAGGCGGTGCTGGAGACGGCGGAGGGCTCGGCAGAGAAGGCGCCCACCTGCCTGACCTGCACCCTCGGATCGTCCACCACGCGCCGCAGGTGCTGCATCACGCGCGCCACGCTGTCCCCCGGCAGGATGCGCAAGTTGACCACCGCCCGCGCGCGGCTGGCCAGCACGTTCTCCGTCGTCCCGGCCTGGAAGATGGTGGCCGCGGTGGTCGTCCGCACCATCGCGTTGCCGGTGCCTTCCAGCTTCCGCATCACCAGCCGCCGATTTGATGTGCGAGCGGAGCTCCGTTGTCGTAAACGAGTCGAGCCGCCTCACGTCTGCCCAAATCGATCGCGCGCGGAGAGCACCAGCCGGTGCTAGCCGCGCCTTTCTTCTTGACGTCTCAATACGAGCGAATTATGGTGGGAAGCACGAGCTTCTCGTTGTTGTCTGTGGCACTTCAATCGCACCGGATGTGCCCTTTACGCATGGATGGTCCCTGCTCCGGCAGCGGCCTCGTTTTGCAGCGGGCCGGCACCCGCTGCCTTTCGGGGGCTTGTCGCCCCGCCCCTTTCATACACCTGTTTCAAGGAGGTCGGTATGTCGCGGTTCAAATTGGTCGCTGGTGCTCTGGCATTCCTTTCGGTGGTGGGGGGAGCGGGCCTGCTGACGGGAGCCGCGCTGGCGCCCGTGCAGGTGTCGGCGGCATGCGAGAACGACGAGTGTGAGAACCGCAACACGTGCAAGGTCAACACAACGCGGGTTGCGACGTGTTGGAGGCCGGTGGCTGCAAGACCGTGGCTTGCCAGGAATACTGAGGGCTAACGCGCCCGGGTGCACCCGCATCCGGGCGCGGCGGTCCTGGTAGCCACTCATTCCCCTCAACGAATCTGCAGGATTTACATGCGACCGACCTCCATCTGCGTGGCTGCGTGGCTGCTGCTGCTCGTAGTCAGCACCGCCGGGTGCGAGCGGACAGCGGCGAGCGCCGGCAAGATCCGCCACCCGACCGCGGAAAACATCCTCCCCGACACTGAGCTTGCGGACGTCGTGCGCCTGGAAGGCCGGCCGGGTGGTGAGCTTCGGTCATTCGCGGAGCGGCTCGCCCGGGCGCGCCTGGTGCTGACGCTGGGGACGCTGGAGGGAGCCCCTTCCTCGGTCTTCGGGGCCGTCGAGGACGTGGACGCCCACGCACCAGGGCGTTTCGCGGTGCTCGACTCGCGCTACAACGAGATACGCGTCTTCGATGCGAACGGCACGTTCGTCGAGAGCTTTGGCCGGCCGGGTCGCGGGCCGAACGAGTTTCTGGCACCCGAGGCGCTGGAGAGCCACGGGCCCGACCGCTTCATCGTGGCCGACCGCAACGCCCAGGTAAAAGTCCTGGAGCGTACGCGCGCGGGGATGCAGCAGAGCGTCACCATCCAGCTGCAGTTCACTCCCGAGGACCTGTGCGTGCTCGGCAATCAGATCGTGGTCCAGGGGCCCATGTCCGGCAGGATGCTGCACCTGTACTCGACCGACGGCGAGCACCTCCGCTCGCTGGGCGAGGGCTATCGATCCGCCAACCCGCTGGTCGGCAACCAGCTTTCCGACGGCCGGGCGGCGTGTGCGACGGAGGCGGGCACCATCGTGGCCATGCTGCGCTATCTGCCCTACGTACGCGGTTACGGTGCCGACGGGACGTTACGGTGGACGTCACGCCTCGCGGATTTCCGCACGATCGGCATCGAGGAAGGCGTGGAGGACGACGGCAGGCCCTACGTTCTGATCGGAGCGGGCGCCGGCGAGTACGACCAGGTGGAGGTGCTGCACGCCCTGGATGAAGGGCTGGTCATCCTCCAGACCGCGCGGCACACAGCCGAGAGCGACCGCGAGCGGCGTGAATACGCGGAATTGCGCACCTATGTGCTATCCGCCCGGACTGGGAACGGCGTGTACGTGGGGAACACGCTCCCGAGGGTACTGGACGTGGCAGGCAGGCGCATCTACACGGGCACCAACGACCCTTTCCCCCAGGTGCGCGTGTACGAGCTACCTTCCGCGGACGCCGCGTCGTGAGGCGGGTGTTTGGGCGGTGGGCGCTGCTGCTGACGGCGGCGGCCGTCTTTGCTACAGCACTGGTCGTCGGACGCCGCTCACCGGCGTCCACGGCGGCCACTCCGATGATCGCGCGCGACGGGTCCTACCGTCCGTCCGGCGTTACTCGGGAGGGCACGGAGCTGAGTCTGGTGTACATCGGCTCCTCCGGGTGCGCGCCCTCCAACCGCGAGGATCTGCCGGGCGCGCTCGAGCAGCTAAAGCGGCTTCTGCGCCAGCGGGCAGAGGCTGGAGCGCGCGGATTCAGCGCGGTTGGAATCGCGCGTGACTGGGACACGCAGGACGGGCTCGCACACCTGAGGAAGTTCGGGGCGTTCGACGAGGTGATGGCCGGCCGCAACTGGATGAACGCCGGTGTCCGGCGCTACGTGTGGGAAGAGATTCCCGGCGAGGCGGCAACGCCGCAGGTATTGCTCGTAGAGCGCGTGGTCGGCGACGTGTCGGCGAGCGGGATACAATACGGCGTGCACGGCGAGCGGCTCGTGGCGCGGAAAGTCGGAGCGGACGAGATCCTCAAGTGGACCGAACAGGGCGCGCCGCTCCCGGCGCTGGGATGGGTGCAGAGCGCTGCCGCCGCCGCCCCGTGACTCGCGCGGATGCGTTCGGAGAGCGGCCGCCAATGGCATCGCGTAGATCCGGGCGAGCATGGCGGCTCATGGTCGTAGCCTGCGCGTTTGGTTCGTTGCTTCTCGGCGTGCAGTCGGTCCGCCGCTCCGTTGTGGATTATTTCTGCGTGACCGGCGCGTCAATGCAGCCCACCCTGCTCGCCGGCGACTGCATACTCGTGCGCAAGGGCCGGTTCACGGGTGCACGGGTCGCCCCACCGCGGGGTACGGTCGTCGTGCTTCACCTCGGAGGCGGCGGGTATGTGGTGAAGCGGCTGCTCGCAGGTCCAGGCGACACAGTTTCCGTGCGGGCAGGCGGTCTGCTGGTGAACGGCACCGCCCTTCACGAACCCTACGTACCCTCTGCGTCAGGGCGGGGGGTGGAGCCGCCGGGAGACTGGCACTACGCCTTTCTGCTGCCGGAGCACCGCACGGCGGCCTACGCGCCCACGGCCCAAGGATGGGGCCCTCTGGTGGTGCCGGACGGCGCCTTCTTCGTGCTCGGCGACAACCGCGGCCACAGCGGCGACTCGCGCTTTTTCGGGTTCGTGAAACCGGAGGAGATCGTAGGGCTGCCGCGGCGGGTGGTGTGGTCGTCGGCACCCCGCGGGCCCCACCTGGGTCGAGTTCGCGTGGGCCGCATTGGCGCGCGGCTCTGATCCTCTCCGACCCAATCCAGCCGTGAGGGGGGAGCGCTGTGGCGCCGCCGAGTTCCGCCACCGCAGCGGCGAGGTGTACCTGCCGGCGTACACGGTGGCCCTAGCGGCGGCGGAGGAGGAGCCGGTCGCGGCGGATTGATCGTTCGGCTCAGCAGATGACGATGCGGGGAGCACCGGCCGGTGCTCCCCGCTTCTTCGTTTTCACGCCAGCACGGCTGGCTGAACCGTCACCCGGCCGCACCGCGAATCGAACCGGTGATCACGTCGGCGACGGAGCCGGGATCGGCAGTCCTGGAGAAGAATGCGCGAGTCGCGGGAACAAGCGTTTTGGCTTCAGCGGCGAATCCCCAGAAAGTATGGGCGCTCACAGACCCGGAGCCGTCGCTTTCTGCGGCGCGGCGGTCAGAACCGGCCGAATCCGACCGTTCACCGACAGCCGGAGCCACGCTCCACCCGCGTCGATCGCCGCCGCCGATCATCCACAACTCTCCCGCGACCTGAGATGACCATGACCACGTGCTGCATGGGATGCGTCCGACCCGCCCCTCCTGCCTCGCCCCGCAACCACGCTGCGCGGGAACGGCGGTGGATCCACACCTTCGCGGCAGCCGCCATCGCCGCGCTCGTCCTGCTGTGCGCGCCGTCGGCGGGCGCGCAGACGGTGCGCGGAACGGTGGTGGAGGTGGAGTCCGGGAACCCGGTCGCGGGGGCCGTGGTGGTGCTGCTGGATGAGAACAGCCGGCGGCACGGCGCGGTGCTGAGCGCCGCGGACGGCGGCTACCGCCTCACCGCGCCGCGGGGCGGGCGTTACGTGCTGCGCGCGGAACGCGTCGGCTTTCAGACCATTACCTCGCCGCCGCTGCTCCTGGCCGAGGGCGAGACGGTGGTGCACCGTCTGGCGGCGGGGGCAGCGCGCATCGTGCTGCAGCCGGTGCAGGCGCGGGGCCGCGCCCGGGACTGCACCCTGCGCCCGGACGGCAGCGACCAGACGGCGGTCGCCTGGCAGGAAGCCCGCAAGGCGCTCACCGCCACCACGCTCGCCGCGGACGGGCAGGGGCTGGCGTACGAGAGCCGCCTGTACCGCCTGGCGCTGCGGCTGGACGACCTGGCCGTGGTGCAGGAGCAGCGCTGGACGGTGCCCGGCCGCGCGCGCACGCCTTTTACCGCCACCCCCCTGCGCCGCCTCGCGTCCACCGGCTGGGTGCACGCCGACGGCGACTCCCTCGCGTTCCATGCCCCCGACGCCGAGACCCTGCTCTCGGCCGAGTTCCTGGACCACCACTGCTTTCGCCTGCGCCCCGGCGAGGGCGACCGCGACGGGATGGCGGGGCTGGAGTTCGCGCCCGTACGCGGCCGGCGGGTGCCGGACGTGCACGGCATCCTGTGGATGGACCGCGAGGGCGCCCGGCTGCGCTACCTCGAGTACACGTACACGGGGCTGGAGTGGGCCGGCACGGTGCAGGAGATCGGCGGGCGCGTGGAGTTCGCGCAGGCGGCGGACGGCGCGTGGATCGTCTCGCGCTGGTACATCCGCATGCCGATGCTGCTGGGGATGCGGCGCGAGGGCGAGCCGCACCGGATGGTTGGGCTGGTGGAGCAGGGCGGCGACGTTACAGGCGTCGGCGGCGGCGGCGCCCCCGCGGTGGTGTCGGGGATGGTGATCGACACGGTGACGCGGCTGCCGGTGGCGGGGGTGGAGCTGTCGGTGGATGGCTCGGGCGCGGTGGCGCTCACCGATTCCACCGGCGCGTACCGGCTGGAGCGCGTTCCGCCCGGGCCCGGATGGCTGCGCGTGCGCCCCCCGGCGCTGGACGACGTGGGGCTGGAGCCGCTCCGCATTCCGATCGCGCCGGCGCCCGGCGGCACGGAGAGGCGGACGGTGGTGCTGCCGCGCACCGTGGACGTGCTGGCCCGCGCCTGCGCCGGGCTTGCCGGCATCCCGCTGGTGGGATGGGTGCGCTCCGGCGGGCGGCGCGTGCGCCTCGCCGGCGCCGAGGTGGAGGGGCGCTGGCAGGGTCCGCCGGGGAGCGGCACCGCGTTCCGCGCCTTCGTGCCGGCGGACGGGCGCGGCGTCTACGCGCTCTGCGGCCTGGTGCCGGGCGCGCAGGTGACCCTGACGGCCACGGCGGCGCGGGAGCGCGGCAACGCCGCCCTGCGCCTGCCGCAGACCGGGGCCGCGCTGCAGGAGATCCGGATCCCGATCCGGCAGTGGACGGCGCGCTCGCGGCCGGAGGCGCACCCGTTCGGCCCGCCGCTGGACGACGCGCGCCTCTCGGGCCGGGTGCTGGACGCCCGCGGCCGCGGCGTGCGTGGCGCCACCGTCCGCATCGGCCCCGAGCACCCGGCGCTGGCCACGCAGGACCGGGGCGCGTTCACCTGGCCCGTGCTGCCGGCCGGCGCGTACACGCTCCTCGTCTCCCGCCCTGGCCAGCCGGAGCAGGCGGTGCCGGTGGTGCTGGGCGGCGGCATGACGCTGGAGGTCACCGTGCGCCCCGTGACGCCCCGCGCCCCGGGGCCGTGACGCGGACGCGGGGAGCACCAGGCCAGTGCTCCCCGCGTTGGATGTCGAAAGCGATTCCCTCCCCCGTCCGATCCTCCCGTCCTGCGCACCCGGACCGCGCTAGTGGCCGCCGCGCCCGGACGGATCGTCCTCCGCGCCGCCGCGCCGCGCACGCTCCGCGGCGAGCTCCGGCTCCAGCACGCGCCGGATGTACTCGCGGGCGCCGCGCGCGTGCTCCTCGGCGAATTCCGCCGCCTCCTCGGCGCGCGCCCGGCCGGCCTGCGCTTCGCGTGCCTGATCCATCGCGGCGTCGCGCGCGGCGTGCGCCGCGTGGGCCGTCGCCAGCGCCTGATCCGCCGCGCGCCGGGCAGTGAGGTCGCGGGTGGTCTTCGCGAATCCCATGAGACGGCCGTCCGGGTTCCGCAGCGCCGTCAGGCTGATCCCCGCCCGGAACGTGGAGCCGTCACGCCGGACGCGGGACCCCTCGCCCTGGTACTCGCCGTCCACTTCCGCCTGGCGCAGATGCTCCTCGGCCGTGCCGTCCTCCGCACCGCCCTCCGGGTACAGAAGGCGAGGTGGGCGCCCTCGGCCTCCTCCGGGGCCCACCACTTCATCAGGTGGGCGCCTTCGCCCCAGAAGGTGATCACCCCGTCGCGGTCCAGCAGAAAGATGGCGTAGTCCCGCACGTTGTCCGCGAGCGCCGCGAACGCGGGGTTCGCCGCCCAGATGGCCGTGCGTCCCGCTGCCGCGGCGTGCTCGCCGCGCTCCGCCTGCAGCCGGCGCGCCCGTCCCCGCGCGAGCGCGGCCTCGCGTTCGGCGGTCTCGCTGGCGTGCGGGCGCGGGACCTTCGCCGGGAACGGGGGGGCCGGTGCGCAGGCCTGTTGAGGCCGCGCGGTCGGGGCCGGACCCGTGTCGCGGTGCTGCGCGCCGGGGGTGGTGTGCTGATGCTGGCTCATGCGCGCGCAAACGGGCAAAATCCCGGCCACCCACGTCCTGAAGAACAGTGCTTTCTTCCCGCCACAGGCCGTTTCCCCGAGCCGAGTGCGGCCTGCGCGAAAGACCGGCCGCGCCCCATCCCGCGTTGGAACCGCTCCCGGCACCAGGGGCGGCGGCACGTGCGGCCGACGAAGGGGGATCTCGCCAGATCATCCGGGCGGCAAGGGGGTATGGGAGCAGATGGGCAGCACCACGACATCCATCCGACGAAAGGGAGTGACAGTGACGGACGCGACGAGGTTGACCGATGCGGAACGCGCAAAGCTGGAACAGCGGCGCGACCGGCTGATGAAGCTGCTGAAGGACGGCGAGGGTGAGCCCCTGGACGCCGAGGACCGGGCGGACCTGGCGCAGGAATGGACCAGGATCGACCAGATCTTGCAGCGCCGGTAACGGGAGCGGCTGAAGCCGCCGCAACAAAAGCGGAAAGCCCCGCAAACGGCGCGGGGCTTCAACCGCGCGGGGGCCGCGGGGGTGCCCTCGGACAGCGTGCGGCAGGAGCAGCCCGCCCAGGCGCGCGCAGGCGGCCCGGCCAGACACACGTCTGGCCCTGGTGATCAGGCCAGCACGCGCAGGCGCCCTGGATGCAACTCGACGTTCAGCTCGCGCGCGTCCTCGGCGATGATCTCGCCGTCGGCGTGGACGGGAAGCGGGTCGGGGCTGGTGACGCGCACGCGGGTGCCGCGCAGCATGCGGACGCAGCTGGCGCCCGTGTGCGTTCCCCGCATCACCCGCGGAAGGAAGCGGAGGATGCCGAGCGTCCCCAGCCCCTCGCAGGCGCACACGTCCAGCACGCCGTCGTCGATGCGCGCGTCGGGGCAGATCCAGAACCCGCCGCCGTGCCGGCCCCCGTTGCCGACGGTGACGAGCGTCATCGGACCGTCCGCCACCCGCTGTCCATCCACCTCCACCGTCATGTGCGGCGGCCGAAAGACGCGCAGCACGGCGGCCAGCGCGTGCAGGTACGTCGCGAGCCCGCGAAAGCGGCGGCGGCGGTCCACCTGAATCGCCACGCGCGCGTCCAGCCCGATCCCCACCCCGTTGGTGAACCACTCGTCGCCCACGCGGCCCACGTCCACCGCGCGCGGCTCGGCCTCCGTCATCCGCCTGACCGCCCAGGCCGGGTCTTCCGGCACCCCCACCAGCCGCGCGAAGTCGTTGCCGCTCCCCACGCCCACGATGCCCAGAGGGACGGACTGCCCGCCGTTCGCGGCGCGCATGAGCCCGTTCACCACCTCGTGCACGGTGCCGTCGCCGCCCACGGCCACCACGGCGGGCCATCCGTCGAGTGCGGCGGCCTCCGCCAGCTGCGCCGCGTGCCCGCGACGCGCCGTCTCGACGATGGCGAACGCCGCGCCCGCCCGCGCCATCTCGCGCTCGATCGTGCCGCGGACGCGCACGGCGGCGCCGCGCCCGGCGGCGGGGTTCAGGACGACGTAGAAGCGGTCGATGGGCATGGGCGCGGCGGAGGGATGCGGAGGGTGCAGGCGCGCAGCAGGATTGCGGCGGAAGGGTTTCGGCGCAAGCATCGCGTGCGGCCGGCCTGGCGCCGTCGTAGGTTCACCGGCCCGACGAAGGCGATCCCGGGCGCGGATCTGCCGCTTCAAGGCGCGGCCGGGGTCCGGGAGCAAGGGAGCAGGGCCAGCGCCTCCAGGAGCGAATGAATTCGCCCTGGAAGATCGCGAAGTCCGCTGCGCGCGCTGTGAGCCACGGGGCCCGCCGCGCGACGCACGCATACCGAGGTTGCGACTAATCGTGTGGGGGGTGCCTCCGCCCGTTCACCCGTTCACCCGTTCACCCCTTCACCCCTTCACCCTTGGGCTACCTGTACGTCGCGACCGCCGCCGCGCTGTGGGGCCTCCTGGGGCCGGTGACGCGCATCGCGCTGCGCGAGGGCGTGGGCGCGGTGGAGGTGGCGTTCTGGCGCGCGCTGCTGGCCGCCGGGATCTTTGCCGTGCACGCCGTGGCCATCCGCCGCGTGCGCATCGACCGGCGCGACCTGCCCAGCGTGGTGGCGTTCGGGGTGGTGGGCGTGGCCGGGCTGCTGGCGTGCTTCTCCCGCGCGGTGGAGGCGGGCGGGGCCGCGCTCGCGTCCATCCTCCTCTACACGGCGCCGGTGTGGGTGGCGCTGCTCTCCGCGTTGTTCCTGCACGAGCGGCTCACGCGTCGCACGCTGCTGGCGCTGGGCGTCGCGACGGTGGGCGTGGCGGGGATCGCGGCTTCGAGCGGGGGCGGCGCGGTGCGGCTGACGGCCGGGGCGCTGGGGTGGGGGCTGGCATCGGCGTTCGCGTACGCGCTGTACTACCTGTTCGGCAAGCGCTACTTCAGCCGGTATGCCACGGCCACGCTCTTCATCTACGCCCTTCCCGTCGGCGCGCTG
>JAHWJJ010000109.1:0-5175 GCA_019348475.1 Gemmatimonadota bacterium
AGTGCGAAAGTGCGAAAGTGCGAAAGTGCGAAAGTGCGAAAGTGCGAAAGTGCGCGCGGAGAATCCACTACCGCACTCACGCACTACCGCACTCCCGCACTTTCATCTCGGGGCCGCGCCGGCTTCCTCCAGCACCGCCGGAATGCTGACACCGGCGGCGTCCAAACGCAGGGTGCCCTCCGGAAGCCGGATCTCGGAAGGGGCGTCGCGGACGAACCGGCGGAACCCCTTGCCCTCCAGCAGGCGGTGCACGTAGATGCGCCGCGTGATCACCATCACCGTGGCGAGCACGGGGACGGCCACCAGCAGGCCGATGGGGCCCAGCAGCTCCGCCATGATCAGCACGCTCAGGATGGAGAGCACCGGCGGCAGGTGTACCCGGCGCTCCATGATGAGCGGGTGGACGAAGTTGGCCTCGATCAGATGGATCACCACCCCCAGCAGCACCACCAGCAGCGCGTGCACCACCCCGCCGCTCCCCAGCACGAAGAGCGCGGGAAGGAGCGTGGAGATCAGCGTCCCGAAAAAGGGGATCATCACCAGTACCCCCGTGAACACGCCGAACGCCAGCGCAAAGGGCACGTCCAGCAGCTCCAGGCCGATCCAGGTGAGCACGCCCAGGAACACCATCGCCAGCATCTGCCCGCCGATCCAGGCGCGCAGCGAGCGGGCCAGGTCCGCCAGGATGTCGCGCACCAGCTCCCGGTGCACCGGCGGCGCCAGCGAGACGATGCCGTCGCGGTACACCTCCGGCCGCAGCGCCATGTAGATCCCCATCACCAGCACGCTGACCAGGTTGATCAGAAAGTGCAGCGTGTCGAAGACCACGGGAAACAGGCCGGCCGCGTACTGCCCCGCGTTCTGGGCCAGCGCGGACAGCTGCTCCGAAAGGCGCTCCGGGGGCAGCACGGCGGCCAGCAGCGGATACTCCGCCGTCAGCTGGCGCAGGCTGGCCATCCACACCTGAATCTGTCCCGGCAGCGCGGTGATCAGCGCCTGCGTCTGCCGCGCAACCGGCGGCACGATCAGCCATCCCACTGCCGTGACGCCGAGGGCGGTAAGGACGAGCGCCGCGAGCAGCCCCAGCACCCGCGGCACGCGGTGGCGCTCCTGCAGGTAATCGATCACGGCGCCCAAAAAGAGCGCGAACAGCGCCGCGATGAACAGCAGCAGCAGCACCTCTGCCACGCTGAAGACGAACCACAGCAGCAGCAGCGCGAACACCGCCGCGGTGAGCACCGCAAAGGGCGAGGGCCGGCTGGGCTGGGCTTGCTCTCGGGCGGCCATCAGCGTTTCACGCTCCGGGAAAAGAGTCGGGATGCCTCAGCCGGCGCCATGCGATGTGCCGGTCGCCACTCCGGCGACGCGCCTCTTTCGAAGGACGACACGCTGTTGCCGGATCCGGGTGTCACGCCCGAATGCGGACCGCGGGCTCGGCACCCAGCCGGACCCGCGGAACGTAGTGAATCAGAGTGCCTCGTGCCAAGTGCCCTCCCGCCTCCCGACGGCCCCACTTTCGCACTTTCGCACTTTCGCACTCACGCACTCACGCACTCACGCACTCCGCCGTCACCCGCCCCGGTTCAGCGCGTCGATCTGCGCGGCCAGGTCGCGGTCGTTCACGCCGGGGCCGGCCTGGGCCTGCGTGGCGTCGGACGGGGGAGGCGGCAGCGGGGCGAACGGCGCCCGCTCGTCGGCCGCGTGCGCGGAGCCGTCGTCCGCCACGAGCTCTGCGTCGTCGTGCGCGGTGGTGCGCTCGGCGTGCGGGGGCGGCGCCGCGGCAGAGGCGCCGGTGCCCAGCTGCCGCGAGCCCTGTGCGCCCTGCCCGGGGAGCGCCGGCTGCGACGCCGGCGCGCCGGGGGGAAGCGCGATCCCCATCTTCTCCTTCATCTCCAGCAGGCGATACTCGATGTCCTCGGACGTCGACCCCGCCTCCAGCGCCTTGAACTGCTTCTCCAGCGGGTCGCCGGTAAGCTCTTCCGTGACCTCCGCCTGCGCCAGCGCCAGCCGCTCGGTGTGCTCGATCTTCTGCGCCATCCGCTCGAACGTCTGGAACGCCGACGTGTCGGACAGGCCGGCCATGGTCTCGTGGATGCGCTTTTGCGCCTGCGCGCGCTTCTGCTTGGCGATCAGCAGGTTCTTCTTGCGCTGCGCCTCTTCGATGCGCACCTGCAGCTGGCGCAGCGCGTCCTTCACCTTTTCGGTGTCGGAGGCCTGCCGCGTCCACGTCTCGTGCATGCTGCGGGCGCGCTCGGCGTACTCCTGCTGGCGCAGCAGCGCCTGCCGGGCCAGGTCGTCGCGCCCCTGCTGCAGGGCCAGCATGGCGCGGCGCTCCCACTCCTGCGCCTGGCGCGCCTCGCTTTCCACCTGCGACTTGAGCTTGCGCTCCTCGGCGATGGCGAGCGCCACCTCCTGCTTGGCGCGCGTCTGCTGCTCTCGCATGTCGATGATGACCTGCTCGAGCATCTTTTCCGGGTTTTCGGCCCGGGCGATCAGGTCGTTGATGTTCGACCGGATCAACAGCGAAAGCTTGTCGAAGATTCCCATCGCTCGTTCAGCCGTATCTGGTTCCTCGGCGGGTCAGCCGGGCGGGGGGCCGGGCCTTCCGTCGGCAGGATCTAGGGGTGGCGTACCGCCGCGTCAGCAGTCGCGGAACGCGGCCAGCGACTCCATCTGCGTGGCCATCGCCATGCCGAACGAGTCGATGGTGGCCTGGAACTCGTTGAAGTCCAGGTTCTCCAGCTCCAGCGACTCGGTAAGGATTACGTCGTCTTCTTCCAGCCCGTACGACGCGTGCACCAGGTCGCTGGCGTTGGCCTCCAGCAGCCGGCGGTACAGCTGCGCGCACTTGTCGCCGTCGCGGGGCACGTCCAGCACCTTCATGCGAAACACCAGCAGCGGCGGCGCATAGCTCACCACCACGGGAGTTTCGCCGTTCTCTCCGCCGGGGTACGCCAGCCACATTCCCTCTTCTACTTCCTCGAACTCAAGCTCCATCCGGTTGAGGAAGTTCACCACGTCCTCGCGGGTCACCATCACGTTGTCTCCGGGTTGGGGCCGTCGGGCCGCTCGGGTGCGGAAGGCGCTCCGCCGGCGGGTCGCGCGCCGCCCTCCGAGAGCAGGCGCACCATGAACGACTGCTCTTCGGCCAGGCGGCGGACCTCGCCGTGCAGGCCATCCATCTCTTCGCGCAGGCGCTGGATCTGCGCGTCGCGCGAAGCCAGGTCGTAGCCGCCTCCGCCGCCGTTGCTCCGGACGGCGGTGATCACCCACTTGGCCGCCAGGCCCAGCGCGATGATCGTCGCGATCGTCAAAGGCTCCATCGTGAGTCCGGGTACGGGACGCCGCAGGACAAAGTTTCACCCGCGGCGCGCCGTGTCCAGCGGTTCGCGCTGCCGCGTCGAGATTGGAGGCGTCCGCGCGGGGAAAACACCCGCCACGGCCGGGGCCGCGCCGGCCCTCTCCCCCCGGCCCCCTCTCCCGCACGCACGGGTCCGCGCCCGCGCCGGTCCGCGCGTGTGCGGGGGGGGGGTGAACCTGTGCCCTGACCCGGCACGGTTCCGCCGCGGGTCGGGTCGCGCGACACCCGGAGGGGGTGGCGCGCTCTCAGGCACCGCCGGGGGAGGGCCCGAGCCCGCCCTACCGGCTGATCCCGCTGGGCTGTGAGGAGGGGCGGATCTGCACCAGTCGCCGGGCGGAGGGGGTGGCGGCCAGGCCGCCCATGGCCGTTTCGCGGTAGGCGGAGGGCATGCGGCGCCCCACCTCGCCCATGACGTCGATCACCTCGTCCGCGCTCACGGGAAAGTCCAGCCCGGCCAGCGCCATCTCGGAGGCGGCGATGGCCTGCATGGCGGCGCTGGCGTTGCGGTAGATGCAGGGGATTTCCACCAGCCCGCCGATGGGGTCGCAGATCAGCCCCAGCATGCCCTGCAGGCAGAGCGCGACGGCGGTCTGGATCTGCTCGTGCGATCCGCCGTGCAGCCAGGTGACGGCGGCGGCGCCCATCGCGGCGGCGGTCCCGGTCTCGGCCTGGCATCCTCCTTCCGCTCCCGCCAGCGACGCCCGCTGCGCGATCACCCCGCCCACCCCGCCGGCGACGAGCATGGCGTCCACCAGCCGCTCCTCACCCACCCCGCCCTCCGCGAACTCGTCCACGGAGATCAGGATGGCCGGCAGCACTCCCGCCGCGCCCGCCGTGGGCGCCGCGACGATCAGCCCCATGGCGGCGTTCACCTCCAGGGTGGAGATGGCGCGCGCCAGCGTCTTCGTCACCCGGTCGCCCAGCAGCCGCGGGCCGCCGTCCCACAGCTTCTTCGACCGCCCTCCGGTCATCCCCGAGGCCGAGCGCACGTTGCCCTTGAGCCCCTCGTCGATGGCGCCGCGCATGACCCCCAGCGTGCGGGCGATGCGCGCGCGGATCTGCTCCTGCGGAACGCCCGTCTCGGAGGCCTCGGTGTCCAGGACCACCTGGGGGAGCGGCCGCCCGCTCTGCTCCGCGTCGCGGACAAGGGATTCGATGGACTTGTGCATTGGACTGCAGGTAACAGGGAACAAGGAATGGGGATTAGCCTGCAAAAGCGGTGCTCCGTCGCGCCGCAGGCCAAGCGGGCCGCCGTCCCCTATTCCCTATTCCCTATCCCCTGTCCTTTCACGCGATCTTCGGAACCGCACGGGCCCAGCGCAGCCACGGAAAGCCGCGAATGGCGGCCAGCGCGGCCTCGTTCACGGGCTCGTCGGCCTCGATGGTCATCATGGCGTCCTGGTGCCGGCCGGTGCGGTCCACGCGCATGGTGGCCAGGTTCACGCGGTGCCCGGCCATGATGGTGGCCACGCACGCGATGGTGCCCGGCTCGTCGTGCGCCAGCAGCACCACGGTGTGGTAGTCGCCGCCCAGGGCTACGGGAAAGCCGTCGATCTCCGACACCTCCACGCGGCCGCCGCCCAGCGACGCGCCGCGCACCACCAGCCGGTCGTCGCCGCGCTCCAGGTGAAAGATCGCCGTGTTGGGGTGCGCCTCGTCGCCCAGCTCCACCTCGTCGAAGCTCCACTCCAGCCCGGCGGCCTTCGCCTCGTCGTACGCTTCGCGCAAGCGCATGTCGTCCGGCGCCAGGCCGATCAGCCCGCCCACGATGGCGCGGTGCGTTCCGTGCCCCTCGCCCGTGGCGGCGAAGGAGC
>JAHWJJ010000109.1:5275-10607 GCA_019348475.1 Gemmatimonadota bacterium
CCGCCCACGATGGCGCGGTGCGTTCCGTGCCCCTCGCCCGTGGCGGCGAAGGAGCCGTGCAGCTGAATGCGCACCCGGTCCGGCGTGCCGCCCGCCACGGCCCGCGCGATCAGCCCCAGGCGGCACGCGCCCGCCGTGTGCGACGAGGAAGGCCCGACCATGGTGGGTCCCAGGATGTCGAAGAGAGATACCATTCGCGCAAGATAGGCGCGGTGGACGCAAGGGGCCAGACGGTCCGATGGATTCCGCGCACGGGTGCCGGTGCGACTCCGGCGTCGCCGCGCCGGTCCCGGCCGCGGCCGGCCGGGCACAACCCACGGCAGGAACGGGAAAGCGGCAGCCACGCCCTTGCACTCGTGTAGCAACCGGAGGCGCCGCCCGCGCCCGCGATCCGTACGGCTCCAGCAGCGCCCCCGGCGGCCGGTTCGATCGAGCGGCGCGCGACGACGAAGGTAGAAATCAACCCGGCGGGCTTTCTCCCACGCGGCCGCTGCCGCAGGATCATTTTTCCTGCGGCCAACAGTTGTCGCCCTTCGTGCGTTGTTCAGCGGCGATTCGCGTACCACCTCGGCATGGGTCCATCTGCGCCACCCGTGGGCCCAGTGTGGCCGGGCGCGGCTACCAGGACCCGCGACCATCCGCAGCCGCGTCGCCGAGTTTTGTTCCGACCTCGGGCGGATGCGGAGGTACGGCACGGCGCAGGGTGGCCCTCCTGTGGGGGAGCCCGCCCCTCTCTACGGGCATCTCCGGAGGATGCTCCTGCACCGCGCGAAAATTTTCTTGACCGATTTGGATCGCGCTATTAGCATGGACTTTAGCGAAGCGAGGAGGGGGCATGCGAAGCCATTGTGCCATCGGGCTGGGCGCCGTGCTGGCCGCCTCAGCCGCCGGCGGGTGCGATCGGGCACCTCCCCGGCCGGAGGAAATACCGGAGACGACTGTTTCGGCCGCGGCGGACGTTCCCGCACCCGCGCGGGCGGAAGCGCTGCCGGCACCGGTCGCGGAGCACCAGCAGGATACGGTGCGCGCGCAATGGTCCGTGTCGCCTTCGCCCGTACTGGTGGTGGGGCGGGGGGACGGACCGGGGCAGGACCTGCTGGGCGTGATCGGGGCCGTCCGGCTGGGCGACGGCACGCTCGTAGTGGCCGACAACGGCTCGCGGGAACTGCGCTTCTTCGACGGCGCGGGACGGCTGCGGTCGCGCAGTGGTGGCGAGGGCAGTGGCCCGGGCGAGTTCCGCACCCTGCAGGCACTGATCCGGCTCCCGGGGGATTCGCTCGCGGCCTACGACATGGGCCTGCGGCGGCTTTCCATCTTCGCGCCCGACGGCCGGTTCATCCGCTCCGCTCCCGTCCAGGGCGACGCGGGGGCTCCGCTCCCCGTGGCGGGTTTCGGCGACGGCACGCTGCTGGTGCGGGAGTCGGGGACGTACAGCCCCGGTTCGACGACCGCGGGGCTGCGGCGGGACAGCATCGGCTTTGCCCGGTACGACACCCGCGGGAACCGGCTGGCGGCGCTGGGCCGTTTCCCCGGCTCGGAAATTTACGTGGACGCGCGGGACGGACGCTTTTCGGTGACGGTCGTCCCCTTTGCGCGGGCAACGGTGGCTACGGCGGGGGGCGAGCAGTTTTTCGTGGCGACCAACGAGCGGCGCGAGGTGCGGGGCTTTACCGCGGCCGGCGGGCGCGCGGTCGTGGCGCGCGAGGCGGAGCCGCTCCTGCGCGTGACGGAGCAGGATCTGGCCGCGGCGGTGCAACGGCTGGCGGGCAACGGCGGCGCGGGACAGCGAACGGTGGAGCAGCGGCTCGCGAACGTTCCCCGCTCGCGCACCCATCCGGCCTACCGGCGGCTCAACCTTGACCCCCTCGGCTACCTGTGGGCTACGCTGGCGCAGCGGCCCGGAGCCCGCAACGGGCGCTGGTCCGTCTTCGACGCCGCGGGAACGCGGGTGCAGCAGATCACCGGACCAGCGATCACGCCCCTGGAGGTGGGGCGGGATTACGTCGTAGGGCTGCAGACCACGGATGACGGGGTCGAGGAGGTGGTGGTGCACTCGATCACCCGGCCGGACCCGCGATGAACAGGCGACAGACTCCCGTGCATGCGCCCGGGCGGCGCCCGCCACGACGCGTAAAGGCCCATCCGCCGGGATCGGCGGATGGGCCTCGCCACTCCGGGTCGCGTGGCGCTACTGGCCGGGGAAGCGGACGCCGCTCAGGCGCCAGTTCAGGCCGTCGCGGCGCATGACCAGCGCGATGCGCTCGGCGCCCGACTCGCGGTCGCTGTACTGCACCACGAACCGGTCCGCCGCCTCCCAGCGGCGGTTGATCTTCACCTTCTCGCGCCACTTCCCCTCCCCGTCGCGCGCATCGCCGTCGCGGTCCGTGGGATTGCGGCCCGTCATCAGCAGCCCGATGCCCTGGGGCGTGACCGCGGCGTTCACCACCGGCTCCACGATCACCCCCGTCGCCGCGGCGCTCAGCGCGGCGAACACGCCGCCGTCCTTCTGGATGCCGCGCGAGACGGCGCCCTGCACGTTGCTCTTGATGCTGGTGCGGAGCGCGGGAAAGTCCACCATCTCGTTCAGCGCCTCGGCGTCGCCGCGCTCGGCGGCGGCCTGCAGCTTGTTGACGGCCATGTACGGCGTGAAGTACAGCCACGCCGCGGCAACGCACAGCGCCAGCGAGAAGAGCGGAAGCTTTTTCATCGTCGGAAACTCCGGGGGAACGGCGGACGAGGGGAAAGGCGGTGGACCGCGGGAAACCGATGTTCAGCGGCGCGGCGGTGCCTGTACACCGGATGCCGGAGCAGGTGCCCATCGGCGCCGCAGAGGAAGCCTGGGGGTGCTCCACGAACACGCCGAGGGGGCACCCGTTCAGGCGGGCCGGCGCTCCGTCCGCCGAGTGCGCGACCGCCGGCGCCGCGTCGCGCTCTCCGCGCACGCAGCCAGCGCGAGCGCGGCCACCACCGTCCACGATCAGCGCATCATCCCCGTTCGTCCCCTTCGGCCGCGTCATCCAGGCTCTCGGCGAACTCCCGGAGCGCGTCCCAGTAGCGCTCTCCCGCCACCCATGCCAGGTCGTTGTGCCCGGCGCCCCGCACCCACAGCTCTCGCTTGGGACCGCGCGCCAGCTCGTACAACCGCCGCCCGTGCCAGAAGCCGACGACGCCGTCCTCGGTTCCGTGGATCACCAGCACGGGCGCGGTGACGCGCGGCAGCTTCTCGATCGTGCGGAAGCGGTCGAACGGGACCAGCGGGTAGCTGCGCACCACCCGGAAGATGGTGGTGAACGTGCTCTCCAGCACCAGCCCCGCGACGGGTCGGCGGCTGGCCAGGTCCGCCGCCACCGCGCCGCCCAGCGAACGGCCGTGCGCGATGACGCGCTCCGGCGGCACGCCCGCGCTGCGCGTCAGGTACTCGTACGCGGCGTCCACGTCCGCGTAGGCCGCGCGCTCCGACGGGCGGCCGGTGCTCAGCCCGTATCCGCTGTAGTCGTACGCCAGCACGCCAAAGCCGGCGTCGCGCATGCTGGCGAGGAACTCCGCGTTGTCACCCAAGTCCTCGCCGTTGCCGTGGCTGAAGAGGATGGTGTAGCGCGCGTGCGGGTTCCGCAGGTGCACCGCCGCGATGCTCCCGCCGTCCGCACGCGGGATCAGCAGGATCTCGGACGTCTTCTCGTACCGCTCGCGCGGCGGAAGAAAAATCAGCCGCTCCGCGAACAGCCAGACCAGCCCCGCAAACGCCGCGTAGGCCAGGATGATGAGCAGGAGCGAGCGGAGCAGCACGCGGGGAAACATGTGCGGGGGGTGAATGGCACCGTGGCGACGGCCAACTCACGGGTAAGAGGCGCTCTACTACCGACTGAACAAGTCGCTGAGCGCGTTCGCGACAACATCACCGGGAAAAGGAGCACGGGTGGATGCCGGCTGTCAATTTCAGAAGTGCACGGGCTGCTCCACCCATACGTCCACGGGCACGCCGCCGACGGTCGCCGGGCGAAAGCGCAGCCCGCGCGCGGCGTTGAGTACCCCCTGGTTCACCCCCGGCCGTGGGGCGGTGCGCGAGAGCGTGGCGAACACCACGTCACCTTCGCGGCTCACCAGCATCCGCAGCGTTGCCCGTGCGCCGCTCATCTGCCCCGCCGGCGGGCGGTCCGCGCGCACCACGCGACCCAGCTCGCGGGCGAACCACGCGCTGTTCTCGACGGCGGGCACGCACTCCACCCGCGCGTCGTCCGGCGGAAACGGGCCGTCCAGGCGCACGTGCAGCCAGTCGGAGCGCCCTGGCCACCGGGCCAGGAGTGCGGCTCGTGCGCTCACCACCGCCTGGACGGCGGACTCCGGCACCGTGGCACCGAGAACGGTCGGTTGCACGCGGCCGCGGCGCCGGTCGAGGATCTGCATGGCGATCAGCCCCGCCGGCTCGGCGACCCCCGCCTGCCGCGCCGCCGCGATGATCTCGGTCCGCAGCGAGTCCTGGATCGCCTCGCGCAGCACGCGCTCCTGCACCAGCTCCGGCCGGGTCACGGTGTCCGCCCGGCAGTAGGAGGGCCCGGCCTGCTGCGCCGCAACGGGCGCCGCGGCGAGTGCGGCGAGCAACGGCAGGAGGAGGATGCGCATGAGATGATCGTCTCAAAATTGGAGGATCGGTGCCCGGCTCCGGACGACGGATGCCGCATCCACACAATGGCGCAAAGAACGTGCGTCGACAAGGGACCTGTGGGCGGTATTCAGCATCGCCTACGTCGCGGTCCGCGCTTTGCGCCCGCGCGGCTTCGAGGTCGGCAGGGGCGCGGGGACCTGCTCCGGCGTCACGTGCAGCAGCGGCGCCAGGAAGTGGCCGGTGAACGAGCGCGGGCTGCGCGCCACCACCTCCGGCGGCCCCTCCGCCACGATCTCGCCCCCCCTGGGCCCGCCCTCCGGGCCCAGGTCGATGATCCAGTCGGCCGTCTTGATGACGTCCACGTTGTGCTCGATGACGAGCACCGTGTTGCCGCGCTCCACCAGCCGGTGCAGCACCTCCAGCAGCATTCGCACGTCCTCGAAGTGCAGCCCCGTCGTCGGCTCGTCCAGGATGTAGAAGGTCTGCCCCGTGGCGATCTTCGACAGCTCGGTGGCGAGCTTGACCCGCTGCGCCTCGCCGCCGGAAAGGGTGGTGGCGCTCTGCCCCAGGTGGATGTAGCCCAGGCCCACGTCCGACAGCGTCTGCAGCTGCCGCTTGAGGCGCGGCACGGCGTCGAACACCTCGCACGCCTCGTCCACCGTCAGATCCAGCACGTCGGCGATGGAGTGGCCCTTGTAGAACACCTCCAGCGTCTCGCGGTTGTAGCGC